>NZ_ASSI01000219.1:0-31928 GCF_000466765.1 Burkholderia sp. AU4i
TAACAAAATGAAGTATTCCTACAGGTGCATCGTCCCCATCAAGTCGTCGAATGTGGACGCTTGGCTCGCTCCGGATCCCTCCCGCCGCGCGCAGCTACGCGAGATCCTCGCCGACCGCGAACGGCCGTACTACGAGCACCAGCTCGCAGCGTAAACGCGGGGGTTGGAGGGGCGGTTATCTCTGTCATATACTGTACAAACATACAGTGTTTTGCGTAACCGACCCCATGCACCCCGCCCTCGCCCATCCAGAAGCAATCCACCCGGGTTTATGGCGCGCCAGCCAACTGGCTCGCTCAAGCGCCCGCGGCATCGACACCGGCTATCCGGAACTGACGGCCGAACTGCCCGGCGGCGGCTGGCCGGCCGGCGCGCTGATCGAACTGATCGCGCCGCAGCCTGGTATCGGCGAGCTTCGTCTGCTGGTGCCGGTGCTCACGCGCGCGGCCGGCAAGCCGGTCATGCTGATCCAGCCGCCGCACGCGCTGCAACCGCTGGCGCTTGCGTACTGGGGCATCGACCCGTTCGGGTTCGTGACGCTGCCGGCGCCGCGCACGGCTGACGCGCTGTGGGCCGCCGAACAGGCGCTGCGCGCCGGTACGTGCGCTGCCGTGCTGCTATGGCAGTCGCATGTCCGTGCGGACGCATTGCGGCGGCTCAATCTGGCCGCGCAGAGCGGGCAGGCGCTGTTCTACCTCTTCCGGCCGGCGGCCGCCGCGCGCGACGCGTCGCCGGCGCCGCTGCGCCTCGCGCTGGCCCCGAAGCGCGACGGCGTCGACGTCACGTTCGTGAAGCGCCGCGGGCCGGCACGTGATACGCCGCTGTTCGTTCCCTTGTCACCCTCGCCGATTTTGTTGAACCGCCATGCAAGTCTGGATCGGCGTGCATCTGCCGCACCTCAACCTCGAAGTGTTCCGGCCGCGATCGCCGGCGCCGTCGCCTGACGATGCGCGCGGGCTCGTCGTGCTTGAGAGCGGCCGCGTCGTGGCGCTCGATCGCGCCGCGCGTGCGCTCGGCGTGGTTGCTGGCATGCGCCGCGGGGGCGTGCTGTCCCTCGCGCCGGACGCGCGGATCTGCGAGCGCGACGCCGCGCGCGAGCGCGAGCTCGTGCTCGGCGTTGCCTATGCGCTCCTGCAGTTCACGCCGAGCGTCGTCGACGCCGACGAAGCCGTGGTGGTGCTCGACGTGACCGCGAGCCTGCGCCTGTTCCACGGCATCCGCGCGCTGCGCCAGCGCGTGCGCGACGTCGTCGCATCGTTCGGCGTCACCGCTGCGATATCCGTCGCGTCGTCAGGTCCGGCCGCGTGGATGGTCGCCCGCGGCCTGCGCGGCGGCCTCGCGCTGTCCGCGCGATCGCTGCGCCGCGCGCTCGCGCGCGTGCCGCTCGTCGTGGCGCCGGACGCGCGGCGCTACGCGAACTGGTTTGAGGATCTCGGCTGCGAAACGCTGGCCGATCTGCAGCGCTTGCCGCGCGCCGGGTTGAAAAAGCGCTGCGGCACGCAACTGCTCGACTGGCTCGACCAGGTAGCCGGCACCGCGCCGGCCGCCTACGACTGGCTTGAAATGCCGCCGTCGTTCGACACGCGCGTCGAACTGATGGACCGCGTCGAGCACGCCGAGGCGCTGCTGTTCGTCGCGCGCCGGCTGATCTTGCAGCTGACGGGTTGGCTCACCGCGAAACAGTTGGACGTCGCTGCGTTTGCACTGCTGCTCGAGCACGAGCGCGGGCGCGACGCGATCGCGCCGACCGAGATCGAAATCGCGCTGGGCGCTCCTACCCGATTCGAAGAACACCTCACGCGGCTCGTCAAGGAACGGCTCGGCCACGTCGAGCTCGCCGGGCCCGTGATTGCGGTGCGCCTGGTCGCCCGCAGCGTGCAGGAAGCGGCCGCGCCGAGCGACTCGCTGTTCCCGGAGCCCGGCGGCACGCCGCAGGATCACGCGCGGCTGCTCGAGCTGCTGACTGCGCGGCTCGGTGCCGAGAACGTGCTTGTCCCGGCTCCCATGGCCGACTACCGTCCGGAGCCGGCCGCCCGATGGGTGCCGATGCGCGACGCGCCGAAGCCCTCGCCACTGCCGGCGGATCTACCGCGCCCGGCCTGGCTGCTTGCCAAGCCGGTGCCGCTGCTCACGCGCCAGCATCGGCCGTTCTACGGCACGCCGCTGCGCATGGCATCCCCCGGCGAGCGCATCGAAGGCGGCTGGCAGGATGGGCAGACCGTGACGCGCGACTACTTCGTCGCCGAGGACGACAACGGCATCTGCTACTGGATCTACAAGGAGCGGCCGACGGCCAGCGACGAGAGCGAAGCGCGCTTCTTCCTGCACGGCCTGTTCGGCTGATCCACCATGAACGCCGGCAATTTCGGCGCCCTGCCCGCCTACGCGGAACTTCAAGTGGCCTCCGATTTCTCGTTCCTGCACGGCGCGTCGCGCGCGGAGGAATACGTGGCGCGCGCGGCGCAGCTCGGCTACAGCGCGATCGCGATCACCGACGAGTGCTCGCTGGCTGGCGTCGTGCGCGCGCACGTCGAAGCGAAGGCCGCGAACATGCCGCTGATCATCGGTTCGCACTTCCGGCTGACGGCCGCCGACGGCTCGCCCGCGCTCGCCTTCACCGCCCTCGCGACGAACCGCGACGGTTACGGCAACCTCTGCGAATTCATTTCGCTCGGTCGCATGCGCAGCAAGAAAGGCTCGTACCGGCTGGCACCGCTCGATCTCGAGCACCCGGAAGCGCCGTACACCCACCTGCGCGGCCTGCCCGACTGCATCGCGATCCTGTCGCCCGACTTCCCGGCCAATGAGCAGCGCCTCGATGCGCAGGTCGAATGGTTCGCGCGCGTGTTCGGCGATCGCGCATGGATCGCGCTGACGCTGCACGCACGCGCCATGGACGACATTCACCGCGGCGTGGTCGAGCGCGTCGCCGCGCGCCACGGGCCTCCCCTTGATTTTCGTGCGTTTTACCGGTGTTGCGCGCGCTAGGCCTGACAAGGGTTTGCAGTCAGGCCCTAAAATATTATCCAATTAATTCAAAGACTTCCTGTCTGGTCATCTCGTCGATTCTTCACGGGGTCCCTGTGTCTGCTCTGTGACGATGGAGCCGCCCATACGAGTTTGGGCCGGAGGCGATGCCGGAAGCCCCTTTCAACGAACGAATCACGGAGGCGATTCGGACGCTGTTCGAACGCGCCAAAAGTGTTCGACCGATACGACAGCGATAACACCATCGTCACCAGACCGCTCTTTCGCGACGTCGATGATTTCCTTCGCCAGGCCAGCGACGTTGTCGGCCGTTGTAAAAATTTCAATCTTGATGTGCTCGGTGGTCGGGTCGTTGGCGTAAGGATTCGGGTGTGCACCGAAACCCATGACCTTGGTCACCGTCAACCCGTGGATATGTAGCGCAGCTAGTCGCCTTTCGAGCGCAGTCAATACTTCGGGACGCACCACCGCGATTACACACTTCAGCTCCATAGCATCCTCCTTTGCCGGGATAGCGACGGCACTCGCTCATCCCTTGGGGGCCCATTTCGCGTCGACGGCCGCCTGAATCTTGCCCGCATCCTGAATCCCGGCTTGCGTCATCCGATAGGCGATCTCGGCGGTTCCCTGGCAGACGGGACACGACACCGCCATCTGATCCTCGAAGCATTGAAGATTCGAGCGGTGTTCGCCCCGGTTCTCGCAACCGCACCAGCAGTAAAGCTTGTTGAGCGTCGCGGGGATCTGGGTTGCCACCCAGTACGCGTGCTGTACGGCCTTGTCGTGGAACTGCTTCGGGGCAAGCACATGCGACGCGTCGTTTCGACCGGTCGGCATGATGCGCAGGCCGTCTGGTAGCAGCATGCCGACTCTCCACCCGGGAATCTGCTGAATCGGATTCGACGTGTCGATGGCAACCGCGGTTGAGCCCGTCAACCGATGTACAAATGAAGGTCCCCATACCAACGCTGTTGGTATCGCAATGACCAGAGCCAGCAGGAACAGCAGATGTCGCATTGGCTTGCCAGATGGTCCGGAACGTTTGGTCGCAGGCGAGCTGCGCGTACCTTGAGACGTATCTCGTTTCACTTCGACTCTCCAACACTTGAGGTCTAAATTCCGCGGGACAGGTGCATGGCGTTGCCGCACGACCACGCCCCAGGCATCATTCCCGCGTGCATTGCCACCATCGCGACGCACCCAGCACGACGATCAGGCCGATAACGGCAAGCAGACCGATGATGAAATTGACTATCGGTTTTCCAGTAAACATCGCTCTCTCCGCGTCGCGCGAGGAACCGGTGCGGTCGCAACTGCACCGGGCTCGCGCGACTCCGTTCGGACTCTGTTAGCGTTACGGCTTCGTTTCATCCACCGTCCGAGTCGTGGTGTCGTCATGGCCCACGTGCGCGGGCATGTTGCGCATCATGAGCATCATCGCCAGTGGACAAACGAACGCGCTCGCGACGATAGCGATCGTCGAAATCGCGCCGCGCAACTGCGGCAGCGCCCAGTATCCGATGACGATAACGGCGGCCAACGCGAGCGCGATGGATACCATCGCTTTCAAGCTGCATTTCATGGTCAAAATTTCCTTTCAGGCTGTATGAGGTAAGAGCTATCGGTTCGACCTTCGTTACTTCGAGGGGGCTGATCCAGCCTGGTCGGAATACTTGAGCATGATGTCGCTCATGGCCCGCATCATCTCCGCGTGCATTCGCATTGCGGTTTTCGGGTCCATGCCGGCGCTTGCACCCATCATCGGACAACTGCCCATCATTCCACCCATACCCATCATCATCGAGCCTTGACCCTGTTGCGGGTCTTGCTTGGAATGGCCTGGATTGGCCCCCGCGGCCGCGAAACTCACAGCGCTGGCGGTGACAAGCAATGCGGAAACGAAGACGGTCCGTACGAGACTTGCGTTCATGTGACTCTCCATGTTCGATTCATCGATTCAAGCGAGAATTGCGAGACCATTCGAGTCGCGTACATCGGCCGCGAGCGTGCGCGATCCGTGGCGCGAGACCACTCGAAAGGTGTCAACGAGGGGAATTACAGCGAACGCGGCGGGGGTGCCGGAAGCTCAGGGATGAACTGTTCGCCAAAGGTGGGAGTGATGGCCCGATAGATAGGGGCCGCGGGAGCGAAGGCGGTGAGGTGCGAGACGGGTATGGCCGGCATGCCGCATGCGGCGCTGCCCATATTTCCATGACAAGCTGGCGACTGGGCGCTGGCAGCATGATGCTTGGCAGCCGTCATGCATCCCGTCGGCCCCGACGAATCTTCAGCCTTCACGTGATACGGCTGGAGCGACATCGTGGACATCTCGGGACACACCACTGCCTGCGCCGGGTACCCGAGCATCGGTAGCCACGCAATCAGGAAACAGGCGATGATTCTGACCCAGAATTTCATGATTTCCAGTATAGGCGCCGCTCAGCCCGACTGCTACTGCCAGTAAATGAGCGATTGCGTCGCATCACGTTATTGTCCCCATCGCTTCAAGTGGGCCAAGAACCCGTCGGCGGCGATGAAGCCTGCCAACTGCGCGTCGGGCTGTTGCCGGCCGCTTCTGTCGTAGAAGATCAGCGCAGGCGGTCCGAACAGGCCGTACCGTCGCAACATGGCGGTATCCTCGGCAGTGTTGTGCGTCACGTCGATGCGCAACAATTTCCACCGGGTCAGCTCATTTGCGACGCGCGAGTCACTGAACGTGAAGCGCTCGAGTTCCTTGCAGGTGATGCACCAGTCCGCATAGAAATCCACCATGACAGGCTGGCCGTTCGCTGAAGTAAGCGCCTCGTCCAACTCGGCATTGGAATGCACCGGCTGGAATCGGACAGCGGACTCGCTTTGTTTGATCGACGAGATCTGCATGACGCCGCCAAGTGGCGCGATCACGTCGAAATTCCCCGACGCTACGCCGATGAACTCTGCGACGCCGGCGACCAGCAGCAATATGCCGACAGCCTTCCCCACGCGCGAAATGCCGGCCGCGTCATGAGGCAGCGGGTCGATGGCTCGCAGCATCATCCCGCAGCTTGCCAGCAGCAGGCCAACGAGAACCATCAGCAGCCAGGCCGGTATCAGCGAATAAACGAACCACAAGGCGGCAACGAGCAGCATGACGCCGAGCCCATTGCGCACCGCGAGCATCCAGCGCCCCGACTTCGGCAGCACGTGCGCGCCGAAGGTCCCCACGGCCAGCAGCGGCAGGCCGATGCCGATACCCATCACATACAGCGCCAGTGCGCCGCCGACGATATCCTGGCTGTTTGCGATGTACAGCAACGCGCCCGCCAGGACCGGTGTCGAGCACGGGCCGACAATCAGCGCCGAGAGTGCGCCCATCGCGAATACCGGTCCGACCCGGCCGCCGGGAAGCCGATTGCTCCAGGTCGCGACATGGCTTTGCAACCGGGTCGGCAACTGCAGGCGAAACAGACCGAACATACCAAGCGCCATCAAGATCAGAAGCAAGCCGAACGTCGCAAGCACCCAAGGCCGCTGCGTGAGTGCCACCAGCGGAATGCCGGCCAGTGCTGCGAGCGTTCCCGCTGCCGCGTAGGTCAACGCTAGGCCCTGGACGTAGGCAAATGACAATCCGAATCCGCGCCAGAGCGTGGTCGCCTGCCGGCCGCTGATGACGCTCGTGACGATCGGTATCAACGGGTACATGCATACGGTGCCCGCCATGAGCAATCCGGCAAGCAGGAATCCGCCGAGCTCGAACCAGGAAATTCCGTTTGCGGGCCGCAGTGGCATGCCGAACACGGCAGGCACCGACACGTTCCCGGTATCCGCGATGCGGGTTTCCGCTTTCGGCGCGTTGTCGACGGCCGAGACGGGCGTAATGACGCCGTTCGCGGCAATCCTAAAGTGCCTCGTCTGCGGCGGATAGCAGACGCCGACGTCCGCACATCCCTGTGATGTCACCGACAAAACGATGCTTGTGGAGATAGCGTGCGGCAGCGCAATCGGAATGCTGACCGGCTGATGATAGACAGTCACTTTGCCAAACGTCGGGTCGTCTTTCAATTCGCCGGGCGGCATCTGTTGAGACTTGACCGACACACCGTCGACAGCAAAATCGAAGCGGTCCCGATAGAGGTAGTAGCCGGGATGCGTGTTGAATGCGAGGTCAACTCGTTGCGGGGCGCCGAGCGATACATGCAGCGGAAAAGCGCGCTCAGGCGGCAGCAGGTCCGCGTCGACAACTGCATGTGCCGCAAGCGAAATCAGGGCGAACAAGAAGGCAACCGCACCACGCAGCACATGCTGGAGTACGCCGGCAATTCGTCCCACACGTGCCGAAGTCTGGCGTCTTGTGGTTC
Source organism: Burkholderia sp. AU4i (assembly GCF_000466765.1). Classification (NCBI taxonomy): domain Bacteria; kingdom Pseudomonadati; phylum Pseudomonadota; class Betaproteobacteria; order Burkholderiales; family Burkholderiaceae; genus Burkholderia; species Burkholderia sp. AU4i. The sequence goes on from NZ_ASSI01000219.1 coordinate 7,326, forward strand.
GCATCGTTGTCCTCCTTCGCTTCGACCGCGCAGGTCGCCCAGGAGGGCGAGCCCGCGCCTGTTTCACTACATCGTCAGGATTGCTTCACGAGCTTCACGATCGTGAGTGTGCCGTTGACGTCCTCGACGCGGACCTTCACCTTGTCACCTTCGTGAGCCTGCTTGACCATCGCTGCATCCTTGGCCTTGTAGGCCATCGTCATCGCAGCCATGCCGATGTTGGCGAACTCGCCGTGCTTGAGCGTGATCATCCCCGTGGCAGCATCGACTTTCTTCACTTCCGCGTCGGTCAGCGCGGCATTCGACGACGTAGCGGACGGTTTCATCGACATGCTCTTGCCTGCCATGTCGTCGCCAGCGAAAGCCGGGGCGGCAAATGCGCCGATTGCACAGACAGCGACAGTTGTAAGGAACAGCTTCTTCATTGCGTTTCTCCAGGTTGGGTGGAAGGCACTTGCATGCCGGATGGAACTGCTTGGTAGGTCCGCGACGGGTCCAGCTTTCGCGCGCGACGGCGCTGCAGCAGAAACCAGGCCGCGGGAATGACGAACATCGAAAGCAACGGTGCGGTGATCATGCCGCCCACCATCGGCGCGGCAATGCGCTGCATGACCTCGGAGCCGGCGCCATGCCCGACCATGATGGGGATGAGGCCCGCGAGCACGACGGCAACCGTCATGGCCTTGGGCCGCACGCGCAGCACGGCGCCCTCGCGAATCGCGTCGAACAGCAGCGCTTCCGTGAGTGGCTCGCCGGCTTCCAGCCGGCGGTTCAACGCACCTTTCAGGTAAAGCAGCATCACGACACCGAATTCAGCCGCCACGCCGGCGAGCGCGATGAAGCCGACCGACGTAGCGACGGAGACTGCGTGCCCCAGCACCCAGATGAGCCAGAAGCCACCAACGAGCGCGAACGGCACGGTCGACATCAGCAGCAGCGCGTCCGCTGCGGAATTGAATGTCAGGAACAACAGCACGAAGATGACGACGAGCGTGACCGGAATGACCGTGCGCAGCTTGGCGGCGGCCCGCTCCAGGTATTCGAACTGTCCCGACCAGGCAATCGAATAACCCGGCGGCAGCTGGACCTGTTGCGCAACGGCCTTCTGCATCGCCTGAACGGCCGATTGAAGATCCGTGTTGCGAATGTCGACGTACACATAGCCTGACAGCCGTGCATTCTCGCTGCGGATCATCGGCGGCCCGTCGGCGATCGTCACATGCGCGACGTCGCCGAGCTGGATTTGCGCGCCGCGATCCGTGACGACCGGCAACTGCCGCAGCCGCTCGAGCGAATCGCGAACTTCGCGCGGATAACGGATGTTGATCGGGAAGCGCTCGCGTCCGGCGATGACCTCGCCGACGTTCTCTCCGCCAACCGCCGACGACACGACAGCCTGGATGTCCGCGACCGACAGGCCGTATCGCGCAGCCGCGAGCCGGTCGATGTCGACGTCGATGTACCGGCCGCCGTTCAGGCGCTCCGCCAGTGCGGAGGTGACGCCTGGCACGTGCTTCACGGCGGCTTCGACCTGCGTCGCGATCGTGTCGATCTGCGTCAGGTCCGGTCCGGAAATCTTGACCCCGACGGGTGTCTTGATGCCGGTGGACAGCATGTCGAGCCGGTTGCGGATCGGCGGCACCCATACGTTCGACAGGCCCGGCACCTTGACGGTCCGGTCAAGCTCGTCCACCAGCTTCTCCGGCGTCATGCCGGGCCGCCACTGGCTGCGGGGCTTGAACTGGATCGTCGTCTCAAACATCTCGAGCGGCGCCGGGTCCGTGGCCGTGTCGGCGCGGCCAGATTTACCGAATACGGTTGCGACCTCAGGCACGGTCTTGATCAGCCGGTCGGTCTGCTGCAGCAGCTCGGAAGCTTTTTGCGCCGAAATGCCCGGTAGAGCGGTCGGCATGTACAGCAAATCGCCCTCGTCGAGTGGCGGCATGAATTCGCCACCAAGACGCGAAACCGGGATCGCGGTCAACAGCAGTGCGACGGCGGCCAGGCCGATGGCGAGCCAGGGTCGTCTCAGTGTTCCCTCGAGCAGCGGCCGGTACAGTCGGATCAGCACGCGGTTGATGGGGTTCGCGGTCTCGTGCGGAATCCGTCCACGGATCAGATACCCCATCAGCACCGGCACCAGCGTCACCGACAGCCCCGCAGCAGCGGCAATCGTGTAGGTTTTCGTGAACGCGAGCGGCGAGAACAACTTGCCTTCCTGGCCCTCGAGCGAGAACACCGGAATGAACGACAGCGTGATGATCAGCAGCGAGAAGAACAGTGCCGGCCCGACTTCCGCTGCGGAGGTCGCGATGAGTTCCCAGCGCTGCGCGGCCGATATCGGTACGCCGGGATGCGCGTGCTCATACGCCTCCAGGTGCTTGTGCGCGTTCTCGATCATCACGATGGCCGCGTCGATCATGGCGCCGATGGCGATCGCGATCCCGCCCAGCGACATCAGGTTCGCGTTCACGCCTTGGTAGCGCATCACGATGAAAGCGGCCAGCACGCCGAGCGGCAGCGACAGGATCGCGACGAACGCGCTGCGCAGATGAAACAGGAACACCGCGCAGACGAGCCCGACGATGATGAATTCCTCGATCAGCTTGTCCTTCAGGTTGTCCACCGCGCGTTCGATGAGTTGCGAGCGGTCGTAGGTCGTGACGACTTCGACGCCAGGCGGCAACGAGCGTTTCAGGTCCGCGAGCTTGGCCTTGACCGCGTCGATGGTCGTCAACGCATTCTTGCCCGAGCGCATGACGATGACGCCCCCCGCGACTTCTCCCTCTCCATTGAGTTCGGCAATGCCGCGCCGCATCTCCGGGCCGATCTGGATGCGTGCGACGTCGCCGAGCAGCCCCGGGGTACCTGCGTCGTTCGTGCGGAGCACGACGTTGCGGAAATCGTCGAGCGTGCGCAGGTAGCCGGACGAGCGCACCATGTATTCCGACTCGGCGAGTTCGACCACCGAGCCGCCGGACGCCTGATTGGCCTTGCCGAGCGCATCGGCCACCATCCCCTGGGTTATGCCGTATGCGCGCAGCTTGTCCGGATCGAGCACGACCTGATACTGACGCACCATGCCGCCGATGCTGGCGACCTCCGACACGTCCGGCACGGCTTTCAGCTCGAACTTCAGGAACCAATCGTTGAGCGCGCGCAACTGCCCAAGATCGTGCTGCCCGGTGCGGTCGACGAGCGCGTACTCGTACACCCAGCCGACACCGGTCGCATCCGGGCCGAGCGACACGGTCGCGCCCTGCGGGAGGCGGCTTTGCACCTGATTCAAGTACTCCAGCACGCGCGAGCGCGCCCAATACTGATCGGTCTTGTCATCGAACAGCACGTAGACGAACGCGTCACCGAACGACGAATACGCGCGGATGGTCTTGGCGCCGGGCACGCCGAGCAGCGTCGTCGTGAGCGGATACGTGACCTGATCCTCGATCACCTGCGGTGCCTTGCCCGGATACGACGCCTTGATGATCACCTGCGTGTCCGACAGGTCGGGCAACGCATCGAGTGGCGTCTCCTTGAGCGAGTAGACGCCCCATGCCGCGACGAGGAGCGTCGCGAGCAACACCATGAACCGGTTGCGAATGGACCAGCGTATGAGGTGCGCGATCATTGGGTACCTCCGGCCCGCTCGACCTGGGTCAGCTGGTAGCCGTCATCGGTCTGCTTGAAGACGAAATGCACTGTCTGCCCGGCCTTGACGTCCGGAAAGGCATTCGGTGCCGGCTTGTTGAACGTCATCGTCATCGCACCCCAGCCGAGCGCGGGAACGGGCTGGTGCGAGAAGGTGATGTCCGCCGCGGTGACCTTTTCGACCTTGCCGGTGGTCTCGTAGCTTCGCGTAGCCGCGGCAGGCGCGGACGCCGATGCGGCCGCATTCGCTCCGCTACCGTCTTGCAGGCGCGGCAGCACGGACTTCAGGCTGGCTTCGGAATCGATCAGGAACTGGCCGGACGCGACGACGGTATCGCCGTCGTTCAGGCCGCTCAGCACCTCAGTCTCGTTGCCGATGTCGTTGCCGACCGTCACCGATGCAGGCTGCAGACGACCGTCGCCGTTCTTTACGATGACGATCGAGCGCTTGCCGGTCGTGATGACCGCTTCGGACGGCACGAGCAAACGCGACACGGCCTTCTGGCCGCCGACGCGCACGCGCATCAGCATGCCCGGCGTCAGCTTGAGCGCGCTGTTGTCGATTTCCAGGCGCGCCTGGAGCGTGCGGCTGCTGGCGCTGATGCCGGGAAGGATTTCCCGGATGTGTCCGGCGAAATGCTGGGCCGGGTCGCCGGCGAACGTCGCGTCGACAGTCATGCCGGGCTGCACGCTCGTCGCGAGCGCTTCCGGAATTTCGACGATGAGCCAGAGCTTCGACAAGCCGGCGATTTTCGCGAGCGTTTGCCCCGGTGCCACCATCGCGCCATCCCGGGCGTTCAGTTCACTCACGACGCCCGTTTCGGGGGACGTCAGTACGACGTGCGTTTGTGCTTTGCCGGTCCGGTCGAGACTGGCGATCAAGCCGTTGGGAATCGACAGCGCACGCATGCGCGCACGTGACGCGTCGAGCAGACTGCCGTCCATGCCGCCGCGTTTGAGCGCGAGATACTCCTCTTGCGGCGCGAGCCAGTCCGGGACGAACAGCGACGCGATCGGCGCACCCTTGGCGATGCGCTGCATGGGTGCGCTGGCGTACAGACGGTCGATATAGCCTGTCACACGCGATTGAACGACGTCCGAGCGTGACTCGTCGAACTGCGTTGTGCCGACCGCATCGAATCCGCCGGTCGTGTCCTGTCGGCGAACCGTCGCGTAGCGGATACCGAGGTTTTGCTGCAGACCTGGGTCGATCCTGATGCCGGACGAGCCGCCACCTTCATCCGCATAGACCGGCTCGAGCTGCATGTCCATGAAGGGCGATTTGCCCGGCTTGTCGAAATGCTGGTTCGGCACCATCGGATCGTGCCAATACAGCACCTTCCTGCCGGTCTTCGGATCGATTTTGTCGCCAGCCGCGGCAGCAGTCGTGGGTGCCGCCACGGCGCCGGTCGACGCGTGGCGTGTACCGATGAAATAGCCTGCCCCGAGCAAGGTCGCGCCGGCGAATACGGTGAGAACGGCGCGCACCAGTGGTTGGTTGGTCATGTTGTCTTCCTCACTGAGCAGCGGCCATCGTCGACGGCACGACTTGATATTCGAGTTGAGCCCACGTTTGCGAGATCTCACGCTTCAGGTCGAGCACCTGCAATTGCGCCTCCAGCTGCGCACGGCGGGCGGCGAACGTGTCCGCGAGCGACCCCGTGCCGGCGCGATAGGCGGCGTTCGCGAGCTGGACGCGTTGAGCGGCCGCAGGCAACAGGGATTGGGTCAAGCCGGCAATGCGCTCGCGGCCGCTGGCCAGGATGGCGGACTGACTGCGAATGTCGGCCTGCACCTGTCGCAGTGTGTCCTCGTAGGTCAGGCGTGCCTTGGTCGCGAGTTCGGTTTTTTCGGCGACGTCGCGGTTCTGGCGGTTCTTGCGGTTCAGCGGCAACGGGATGCTGACGCCGACCGACACCATGTTCGAGTACGCTCCGCCGCGTTGCTGGTACGCGATTTCCCACGTCCAGTTGGGACTGCGCTCGCTGTTCGCGACCGCAGTATCGGCTTCGGCAACCGCGATGTCGTCGGCTGCGGCCACCAACGCGGGCTGCGAAAAACGCAGCTCGTCCGGCGGCAAACCGGAAACGAACGATTCGGGCGCGGGAGGCTGCCCGGCGACGTCGGCAACCGACACTGCCGTCCAGCGAGACAGGCCGATCAACGCGGTCTGGTAGGTCTGCTGCGCCTTCAACACCTGGTCCTGGGTCTGCGCCAGCATGGCCTGGGCTTGAATGACGTCGGTCGCGTTCGCCTTCGCGCCACGATAGGACGCCTTCGTGGCCGCCAGTTCGTGCGCCATGTGGTCCAGCAAGTCCTGCTGAAGCGCGACCGCTTGCTTCGCGTAGACGGCGTTCAGCCATGCCGTCGCGGTTTGCTGCCGGACATTGGCGAGCTGCATCAGATAGCTGGCATGCTCACGACCGACCACTTCGCTCGCGAGTGCCGAGCGCAGCCGCCGCTTGTCACCGGACACCCATTCCTGTTCGATGCCGATGCGCCGCATCGTCATGAAGTCCTGGCCGATCGTGAAGCGCTGGCCGCCGTTGATCGGCAGATTGTCGATGCCCGCCTTGAGCATCGGATCGGGTAGCTGGCCGGCTTTGACGGCTGCTTCCGAGCTGGCGCGCACGGACGCCTGCGCCGCCTGCGTCGACGCGGAATGGTCGGCCGCCGCCTGCAACGCGGCGTCGAGCGTGAAAGGTGCTTGCTGGGCGTGGGCGACGCCCGCAACGAGAAGCGCGGCAAAAAGCGTATGCGCGCGCCGAGGAACACGCCGACCCAGCGGCGTGCCGAAAATGAATGGCATGTTCTAACCCCAACGGCGAAATCCCATAGGGATTCCACGTCCTGGCATAGGACGAACCTCACCGCACGTGCGGTGAACCTGTCAGCTTGGGATTAGACGAGACGCGGAGGTCGCCACAACCCGTTCGGGTCGCGGACGGGGAGAGATTCGGCGTAGTGGAAGGCAACCGGACGGACCCGTGCCGCCGGGCGGAAGACATCTGCGCGGGCGGCCGGATGGTACAGGCTCCCGAACTGGCACTGGGCAGTCACCTTACAGAACATGCCCTTGGCCTTGGCTTTGCCGGCCGACGTCGATTGCATCGAGTCACAGCCGGGCATGTCGGCGGACATGCTCGAGTCCGTGTTCATGGACATGGACATGGTTTGCTGCATCGGACATTCGCCAGTCAAGCCGCTGGCTGCCAGCCCACTGATGGGCAGCACCGCGCAGAGCAGCAAGAGGATGACGGTCCGAAGCAGTTTCATGACGTGCATTATAGCGTGCCAATCTCCAGACAACGGGCTGGTCCCAACTGGGACTTTTACGTAGCGCATCCGTTCGTCACGAGCGGCACCTGATCAAAGTGTTGGCGAGTCCGCTGCTGGTGGGCATCGCCGACCGGCCGAAGGCCTGTACGAGGGTAATCCCCCCGCTTTGCACGGGGCTCAGAAGTAGAAACTAAGCGGCCATGTCCAGCCGCTGTTTTGGCGTAAATCCGCCCAAGGCCATGTTCGGGCGGTCGTGATTGTAAGTCCACATCCAGTCGGTTGCGAAACGCTGCACGTGGTCCAGGTCGTCCCAGTGGTACTGCGACAGCCATTCGTACCGCACGGTCCGGTTGAATCGTTCGATATACGCATTCTGCTGCGGCTTGCCCGGCTGGATGTAATCGAGCCTGATGCCGTACTGTCGAGTCCATTCGATGATCGCAGCGCTCAGGTACTCGGGCCCGTTGTCGCACCGAATCGCTTTTGGCCTGCCGCGCCAACCGATGATCTGCCGCAGCGCACGGATCACGCGTTCCGACGGCAATGAGAAGTCGATCTCGATGCCGAGTGCCTCGCGGTTGAAGTCGTCGATCACGTTGAACAGCCGGATGCTGCGTCCGTCGGCCAGTTGGTCGTGCATGAAGTCCATCGACCAGACCTGGTTGACGGCGGACGGCACCGCCAGCGGCTCTGGTACCTGCCTGACCAGCCGCTTACGCGGCTTGATCCGCAGGTTCAATTCCAGTTCGCGATAGATCCGATACACCCGCTTGTGATTCCAGCCGAAGCCCTTCACGTTGCGCAGATACAGGAAGCACAGTCCGAAGCCCCAGTTCCGGTGGTTGTCCGTCAGACGCAGCAGCCAGTTCGCAATCTCGTCGTTCTCGGCGCTGCGCCGACCGACGTACCGATAACGGGCCTGGCTGATCCCAAACGCCTCACATGCCAGCCGGATCGATACGCCTCGGCTGGACACCGCATGCATGGCCATCTCACGCCGGCAAGATGGCCTCAGTCTTTTTTTGCGAGCGCCTCCGCCACGATCTCGGCCTTGATCTTCTCCTCGACGTACATCTTGCGCAGCCGGGCGTTCTCGGCCTCCAGCTCCTTCATCCGCGCGATCAGCGAAACGTCCATGCCGCCGTACTTCGAGCGCCATTTGTAGAACGTCGCCGTGCTGATGCCCAGCTCCCGGCACAGGTCCGGCACCGACAGCCCCGCTTCCACGCGCTTGAGCGCATCCATGATCTGGCTGTCCGTGAATCTCGACTTCTTCATTCTGTAGAACTCCCTCAACTAGAAAATTCTACTTCTGATCACACCGGTTTTTCGGGGGGATTACCCGAGTGCCGGCCTCAAGGACACGAGAGAACGCACAAATTACCGGCGTGATCTCGGACCCCTTGCAATACACGCCGACAACTCTCTCTACTTGCATCGAACCAATATGTCCTTTCACATACGGTTCTCACTCCACCCTGATGCGTGATTTCTGACCGAATGGGAGTGTTTATCAAAGCAAGAGTGCGCCCTAATATCGATCCGCTATATTGAAAATGTTATCGGGGGATGGACCGCAGGACTGGCATAAAATGAAATATACAAATAGTGAGCACGCTGGCCCCATTTTGGGTGTTTGCCGCGGGTTTCCTTTTGATCGCCGTCGGAATAGGCATGGGGATCTTTCGCAAGCTCATGCATAGCACCGGTGCGCTGAACGCCTTCGTCGCGCCCGGCGTTGCGTTGATAGGGATTTTCCTTGTCGTTTACGCTGTCCACGAGCTGCGGCGGACACATCAACGTTGAACGCTGGAGGTGTCCACGAGAAGGTCATCGACGATTATTTCGCCAGCGGAGCGCCTGTGCACAAAACATCAAGTCTGTCGACTGACGGCATGCCTTGTTCATCGGCCATCCGAAATGGTGCGACGAAAAAAGACCGTGTGTGCGTCGCGCACACTTCGACTATAGCGACGAAGCCGAGCGGAGATTCGCAGGAAATCGAGTTGTTTCGAGACACGTTGAGCTTATGCTCGCAGCGCACGTCGATTGTATATCCGCGGTGGGTGTACGTGTTGGGCATGGTCACCGCGCTGCAGGTGGAGCGACGTTAAAAAATTTGCGTGCGGAAGTGTAGCGGTGCCCTCGACTTGCGAGATGATTCTTGCCTATGCGGACTGCGCGCTGCAATAGGCTAACTCGATGATTTTCTTCGTAGGAATGCTTGCCCGCAGCCTGGCGATGGTGTCATGACGGAACAATTTGCATTGGTCGATCTCATTGCTCGCTCGTGGCTTCAAATCGTCTCCAAGTTCGCCGATAAACACGTGATGCATCTTTGCGAGGCCGCGAAATTGCATCACGTATGTAAGGTCTAACCCGACCAATCCGGTTTCTTCCCATAGCTCTCGGTGCGCTGCTTCCAGCGGTCTCTCCCCGGGCTTAATGGTGCCGCCGGGCAATGCCCATCGCGACGCCGCGCGAGCAACCAGCAGGACCCCCTGCCCCTGAAGGCACACAACGGTTGCGCGTTCTTTGACGGGGAAATCGATAGTTGAGGCCCCAATACTTTTTAGTATTTTAACGCGACCACGACGGATGTCGGTCATGCGAGAGGGCAGGGGATAGATTGATTCGACGGATAGCGGTAATCTGCTCACGACGCTGAATTGACCTTCTACGCAGTCGTAGCATCAGTCTGTCTTGGATTGGTGCCGGATGCAGAGCAAACGCTAGGTGAAACAGCTTGAGCTGTTGAGCCGGACCAACAGTGCTACGAATGTGTCCCTGCACCATCAACAAGAAATTGACAGGGTGTACGTATGGATTATCGCTACGTCACGCTTGAACACGAACTGGCGCATGTAAAAAGCGCCCTTCAAATCCTTTCTGAAAGAGGCGAGGAGTTTCCGCTCGGCGCGGTCATCGGCGATCCCGCATATTGGCGCGCGAGACTTCAGTCGATTCGCGCTATGGCCGAACGCTACAACCACTTAACGCTCAGAGATCGTGCTGACGAACTACTCGGCGAGGTCCTGAAGCTGCAATTTTGGCACCCTTGATGGTGCGGCGCTAACGCTGATACTGGTCGACGTGGCGTCGGTCGCGGCGTAGGGTTTTGCAATTGCCTCTGTATGACCGGAAGCGCGGTCAGCTTGTGCGACCGGTCCGCGTGATTCGGCAGGCGAAATGGCCGAATCAGGTTCGTTGCGAACCACGTTACTCGCAAGGCACGAAAAAAAATTTCGCATCGATTGAAAGGCCGTTCCTGCAACCGGATGGCTGATAGCGATGCTCGGTTCCCAGACGCAGGGAATGCGTCGGGAAACCGGTGTTTCTCAAACGAATCGAAATCCATTCGACGCCGAATTATCAATCGGAGTTCGAATTAAAATGTGTGCCTCATTGCGATACGAGCAAGGACTTGGTTCGTCGTCGACGACGAAGAGGCAGCCCCCGTAATAAACGCTGCATTCAGTGGCGCTATGCTGTCGACGCCGCCTGACAGATGTTGATACATCCCTTGTACATAGAAGTCGGTTCGCTTGGAAAGTTGGTAATCGACCATCAGGCCGACTTGCTGCCACTTGGGAGTTGCATTGCCGGCGGCGCCGTCGAAGCGACCGCGAGTATAATTGTACATACCCCCAAAGTATGCATTCTTGGTAAATTGATATTTCGCATTGATCTCGAAATTATCAAATTTCAGTGAATCGGCTGTATTGGAGAAACTTCCGACGTAGGCGGAGCTCGATGCATTATTCAGATCCGTGTGCGAATAAACGAATCCGATCGTCGCATCGTTGGTGACCTGATAATTTATGCCGGCGCCCCAAACGCGCTGACGACCCGCGACGAAAGATGTATCGTCCGTTGCGAGCGATCCGATCGCAGTGCCGCCCGGATTGTTGATCTGCATGTACGCAGCAGCAATCGAGACAGGGCCGGAAACATATTGGGCACCGACGCTATATGCACGATTGTTGGAAAAACCAGATGCTTGATTGCTGAATCCGTACAGCCCCCCAAACGAGAACCCGCCATAGGTATTGCTGGCGAATTTCACCGAGTTGTTCAATCGGAACGAATTGTCGGTGTTGTCGTTATCGAAAGGATGTGAGAGCAGATATCCGGCCCAGTTCCCATTCGCCGTCAACGGCGCCAGATAGTCGACGACCGAGTCATATTGGCGACCAAACGTCAACGTACCGAAGCGATCGCTCTGCAAGCCGACGTACGCTTGCCTACCGAACATTCGCTTTGCCTGACCAGCAGCGCCGGAGTTGACATCGAAACCATTTTCTAGCTGGAAGACAGCCTTGGTTCCGCCACCAAGATCTTCGATTCCCTTGAGGCCCCATCGGCTTCCCTGAGCGAATCCGCTCTGCATCTCAAAACTACTACGACCGGCCACGTTATTGGTGTAGTTGATCCCCTCGTCGATCAATCCGTACAGTGTAACGCTTGATTGCGCGTGCGAAATATACGGCATCGCCAACATGGCAACAGCAAGGCTCGACTGGATAGCTTTCGTCATGCATCCCCCAATTTTTGGTGTTGCGTAGAAAAATATATACGTTCGGTGTCACCTGCGAGGTACCTTCGCCTCATCAGGTTTTGGAGAATAAGACCGCAAAAAATTACTGTTTCTGAAATACTGTCGTGACAAAATTGTGTTGTAGTTGCCCGACATTGCCGTTGCTGAAGGGGCGATTTTGAGCATGACCTGTGTTGTCGCGAAGGTATTGCGTCACAAAGTCGATGAATCTACGAACGCTGCGGGTCATATACTTGTTGCTCGCATACAGCATTTGCAGCTTTCGGTGGCCGGCGATGACCTGAAACTGCGGCAAAAGTCTTTCCAGGGCTCCTGATTCGAGTTCGTCGCGGACAAGCGAGTCGGGAAGCCGTGCTATGCCGAGACCGGCAACTGCAGCGTGCCGGACCATTACCGTGCTCGCCGCGCTCAACGCAGAGCGAAGCGCGGGGCGATATTGGGTGGCGTCGAATTGAAATTCCCAGAAGCGATCGGCACTGTTTGTGGCAACGAGTATTTGATGGGACTCGAGATCGTTCGGATTTTGGGGGGTACCGTGTTGTTGCAGATACGTCGGGGATGCGACCACCACGTCACACACAGGAGAGAGCGCTCGGTAAATAAGAGAGGAATCCTTGAGTTGTGCGTCGATTGTAAACCAGATGTCGAAGTCGTTTGTAATCACTTCTGGTATACGTTCAACCAGCTCCACTTCGAAGCTGACACGAGGCTCGATAGCATTGAAGGCCGCAATGAGATTGGCAAGGTCGCTTGCCACAAATGCTTCCGGCGCTAGAATTTTCAAGGTCCCGGATGTTTCACGTGCGTCGGACATGACTGTGGACTCAAGGTGATCCAAGCTGTGCAATATTTCCTTGCAGCCTTGCCAATATGCATATCCCGCGTCTGTCAGCGAAACATGTCGCGTGGTTCGATTCAACAAGCGCACTTCCAGGTGCGCCTCCAGGGCAGCCACCCCCCTGGTCACCATGGCACTGGAAATCCCCAATTGTCGCGCCGCAGTGCCAAAGCTGAGGGTTTCGGCAACTCGTGCAAACATTCGCATTGTAGCTAGCTGATTCATAGGCTTCTGCGTGACATGAGTGCATAAGCATGGTGAACCCGTGGCGACAGCTGGATGGCGAGGAAATTACAAAGTTGTCATTTTGCTCGGCTGCAGCATTAACTTCCACTGCGCATCGGGCTAGAATAATCGCATGGAATCACCTTGCGACCGATCCACTAAGGTCCTGCCCACCAAAACCGATGGCTCTACCCGGCGCGATTGTGCGCATAAAAGGGGCTCTCGGACTGTTGTTCTAATCTGACAGAACATCTATCGTCTAAGAAAAGGGTGCAATCGAAAAAAGGAGCGTCACGATGGCGGGGCAGCCTACCGGGATCAAGTCGTCTCACAAACGGACATCAAGCTCGCATCAGCCTGTTGACAAGGACATCACCGATCATGATGCCGTGGGCAGGCCGCACGACTCCCATGTGGATCACCATGGGCATAGCGACGAATCCCGCTCGAATAAGGGCAACGCGCTCCTCGACCCGGTGTGCGGGATGGCGCTCACAGAAGATTCTCGCTTTCACGATGAGTATGAAGGCCGTCGCTACGACTTTTGCAGCAAGACCTGTCTGGCGAAATTCCGATCCGAGCCGGCAACATATCTCCACACGTCAAATTCCGAGGCGCCTCAAGATATGAACGGAAAGCTCTACACATGCCCGATGCATCCCGAAATCCGTCAGGATCGCCCGGGGCAATGCCCGAAGTGCGGCATGACGCTTGAGCTAGTCCTCCCGACTACTGAGGAAGGCGAAAATCCGGAGCGAACCGACTTCCGGCGGAGATTCTGGTTGACCGTTCCGTTGACGCTCGTTGTTTTCATACTCGCGATGTTTGGCCATCAGTTCGTCTGGATGTCAGCCACAACTCAATCGTGGGTTGAGTTCGTGTTGTCGACACCAGTAGTGTTGTGGGCGGGACTCCCATTTTTTGAGCGGTGTCTCCAGTCACTCGTCAATCGTAGTCCGAACATGTGGACGCTTATCGGCCTTGGGACCGCTGCTGCCTATCTTTATAGTGTAGTCGCCACAGTGTTCCCTAATGCCTTCCCGGAAACACTTACGGTTCACGGCAGGTTAGAGGTTTACTTCGAAGCTTCGGCGGTCATAATTTCGCTGACGCTCCTCGGTCAGATGCTCGAGCTGAGCGCGCGTGCGCAGACATCGGCGGCGATCAAAGCGTTACTCGGTTTGGCGCCTAAGACGGCGCGGCGCATCGATGCCGATGGCACGGAAGATGATGTGCCGCTGACGCATGTGCATGTGGGCGACCTGCTCCGGATTCGTCCCGGTGAGAAAGTGCCAGTAGATGGTGTGGTGGTCGAAGGTTCGAGTTCAGTCGATGAGTCGATGATCACGGGGGAGCCTATTCCAGCTACCAAGCGCGTCGGCGATCACGTTATTGGTGCCACCATGAATAGCTCCGGCAGTCTGGTCATCCGATCGGAAAGGGTAGGCTCGCAGACCGTCCTATCGCAAATCGTCCAGATGGTTGCCCAGGCGCAGCGGTCTCGAGCCCCCATGCAGCGCATGGCCGATAAAGTTGCTGGCGCTTTTGTAGTTGTTGTAGTTGTTGTCGCACTAGTGACATTCGTTGCATGGGGCCTATTTGGACCGGCACCCGGTTGGGTATTCGGTCTTGTCAACGCCGTCGCGGTGCTCATCATCGCGTGCCCCTGCGCGTTGGGGCTGGCGACACCGATGTCGATCATGGTGGCCAGCGGTAAAGGTGCGTCGACCGGTGTGCTCTTCCGGGATGCGACAGCGATCGAGAATATGCGCAAAGTCGACGTGCTGATCGTCGACAAGACTGGCACATTGACCGAGGGACGCCCTGCATTCAACCGTGCTATCGGCATAAACGGGCATACGGACGACGACGTCTTGCGATTCGCCGCAAGCCTTGACCAAGGAAGTGAACATCCACTTGCGGCCGCGATAGTGGCGGCGGCTCGAGAGAGAGGTCTTTCTTTGGATCGAGCCGAAGACTTCGAATCGTCGACTGGCATGGGAGTTAGAGGACGCGTTGGTGCGCGATGGCTTGTGTTAGGCAATTCGGCATTGATGCAGAGCGAGTCCATTCCCGTGCGGCCGATCGCCAGCCAAGCGGATCAGCTACGCGCCCAGGGTGGGAGTGTTATGTATCTTGCTATCGACGACCAGCTTGCTGGACTCCTTGCGGTTGCTGACCCTATCAAGATAACCACCCGGGAAGCGCTCGCAACCCTCAAGGCCGACGGCATCCGTGTCGTCATGGCGACGGGCGACGGAATCCTCACGGCCAGAACCGTTGCCGAACAACTCGGAATTGACGAGTACCACGGCGAGGTCACGCCTGCTGATAAGCTCGAACTGGTGACGCGCCTGCAGCATGACGGACGCATTGTCGCGATGGCTGGCGACGGCATCAACGATGCTCCCGCGTTGGCAAAAGCAGACGTCGGGGTGGCGATGGGAACCGGAACGGACGTTGCGATGAGCAGCGCTCAGGTTACGCTGGTTAAAGGAGATCTCCGCGGCATTGCTCGCGCCAGAGTATTGTCCGAAGCTACCATCAAAAACATGAAGCAAAATCTCGCATTTGCGTTCGTCTACAACGCACTTGGCGTGCCTTTGGCGGCCGGGATTTTTTATCCCTTTATGGGCACTTTACTTTCACCAATGATCGCAGCACTTGCGATGAGTCTAAGTTCTGCTTCGGTAATCACGAACGCTCTGCGATTGCGCAGTTTAAAGATTTAGCTCAGGTAATTTCCTGATCTTAACGGGATGGAGGTTGTAGGTCGCATGGCTAAGAGAGTCGCTTTAGGTAAAAAAATGGCAATTGAGAAATTGAGATGTGCTGTAACAGATGCCGCGAAATAAATTTCAAGAAAAGCCATTATGGATAAGTGAAAATTGGATCACTTCTCTGGATTTTGCGATTTAAAGTGGAGTGTGAATATTGTTTTTCCATTATTGCTGATTACAGATGCGTCTCCGTTGTGAAGCTCCATTATCGATTTTACGATGGCAAGGCCAAGTCCCGCATTTTTTGCTGAGCCGTGTCTTGCATGATCGACTCGATAAAAACGATCAAAGACAAAATCAATATGTTCCGGAGGGATTTCCCCCCCCGTATTTTGGACGGAAATCGAGGTTGATGACGAGGTTTCGGAGGATTTTATCAAAATAGCTGTGTCCGATGACGCGTGTTCGATTGCGTTCGATAGCAGGTTTCCCATGGCTCGACGAAACAGGATCGGATCCGCATAAATGGTTGCTGATCCCAAATTTTGCAACACGACATCTTTCTCATCCGCCGCGTGTTGAAAGTATGAAATTATTTTGGGAAGTTCGTCCTCGGTTTTGATGTTGCTCAAATGGATGTGCTGCGTCGCATTTTCCGTTCGAGCAAGAAAAAGCATATTCTCAATCATCCGCTGCAGTCGTTCGCATTCTTCAATATTTGACTCAATTAACACCTCATACTCTTCGCTTCGCCGCGGTCGTGAAAGTGTGATTTGAGACGAACTGATGATATTTGCCAGCGGAGTTCGCATATCATGGGATAAATCGGACGAAAACTGAGAGAGGCGAGTAAAGGCTCGCTCCAATCGGTCAAGCATGCGGTTTATTGACGACGAAATTTCGACGAGTTCGACCGGGCCGCGGTCGATGCTCAATCGATCGCTCAATCGGTGAGCTTCGATGCTCGATGCCTGATGGCCGATTTGCTCGATTGGATTAAGCCCGCGGCGTGTGACAATGTACCCGGAGACGGCGACCATTAGTGCACCAACTGCCGATGCAATTAGCGCGTCAATTCTATAATCTTGCAGTAGAGATTGCCGGTCGCCGGCGCTCCTTGCAACGATCACAGTGACAGTAGTTGAGCTCAGTCGTGCCGTTCCATATACACATTCGGCAAAGCCGATTCCCGGCGGAGCGCATTCGTATGGGCGATTTGGTTGCTGGCCGTCAACTAGATTGGCTTTTAGGCTGGCCGACGTGATGTCGGAATGTTGAATCAGTGGGATTCCATTATTGTCAAAAACGCCAACAAATAGTCCAGGATGAGACAAAAGCGTCTCATGGAAAAACAGCGAATTTTCCCTTACGCCGTCGAGTGAGCCAGATTCTCTCGCGAACTTCGTAAATTGGTCTAATTTTCCTGCTATCTCGATGTCGTCTCGATGCCTGAGTTGGGTAGATAATGCATGATACAGATATGCGCCGAGCATCAAGAATATCAATGCCGCAATGAGCGCAAAGGCCGCGGTCAGTCGCTTGAGCAGAGAATATCGGCCGGCACGTCTCATTTCGACCGATCTTCCATGACATAACCCATTCCTCGAATGGTATGGAGCAACTTCGGTTCGAAACAATCGACTTTTGCTCTCAAACGTCGTACAGCTACGTCGACAACATTTGTATCGCTGTCGAAATTCATATCCCAGACTTGGGACGTAATGAACGCGCGCGTCAAGATTTCTCCCTCTCTTTCCGCCAGCAGTTGGAGTAGCGCAAACTCCTGCGCCGTGAGGTCGATACGAGAACCAGCTCTGCGGACACGTCGTTTAATAATATCAATTTCAAGGTCGGCGATCTGCAAAACGTCGCGCCCTTCTTGTTGCGTGCGGCGAAGCAAAGATCGTATGCGTGCCAGCAGCTCCGCGTAGGCGAACGGCTTTGCGAGATGATCGTCCGCGCCTAGCTCGAGTCCCTCAACCTTGTCTTCGATACTATCTCGCGCGGTCAGCAGGAGAACGGGCGTCTTCTTTGTCTCCCTGAGCCGCCGTAGCACTTCGAGGCCGTCCATTTGCGGGAGCATGATATCAAGGATGACCAGGTCAAAATGCTCGTTCATTGCCAGGAAGAGACCATCTTCTCCGTTTGTTGCCGTCGAAACGCCATAGCTTGCCTCTGAGAGACCCTTTCGGAGGTAGGAGAGCATCTTCTCTTCGTCTTCGACAATTAGGATACGCATAGTCATGAACTGTCTTGTCGGTTGCGCGGGGGCCGGGGGTATTCGATGATCGTCCGACCCGTGATGACGCAAGAAGATATCGCCAAACGTGCGGAAATTCCACACCTTACGTTCATGACAAAATGGTCATCTGGCGGCAATGTGCGTGACTCCGTCGGGCAGTTAGTCTCCCGAGTAACGTTTTGATGGGCGTCAACACGCGGTGGCGCGACAATTTTCTGCTTTCGAGCCCGGGCGGGGCACTGGGAGCCCGTTATGACCACGGAGGAGAGGTTCCATCGAACAATACGGGCCAATGGTTGAGAGGCATCACAGCAGGGACGCCCGACATGTTTTCGACGCCGAAAGCGGATCTTGCGAATTGTTGATCTATGATCCGTGGCTGCCAAGTGGTGAACCTCTAAACCAATATCAACTGGATACTGATAGATGCGATCGAATATCAGCAGACGAACCTTCGTGAAAGGCTTGGGCGCAGCCGGTCTGGTCGGCGGCCTGGGCATTTGGCGTCCCCAGGTGTGGGCAATGTCGAGCCCGGGGCAACCGCGGGTTCTGGCGGGCAACGACTTCGACCTGTCTATTGGCGAAGCGCCGATCAACATTACCGGGCGGGCGCGGACGGCCACGATGATCAATGGGACCTTGCCGGGTCCGGTGCTGCGGTGGAAGGAAGGCGATGTTGTCACGTTACGCGTCGCGAATAGGATGTCCGATCAAACGTCGATTCACTGGCACGGGATTCTCTTGCCCACCAACATGGATGGCGTTCCAGGGCTGAGTTTCAACGGCATAGACCCTGGCGAAACGTATACTTATCGCTTTAAGGTTAAACAACACGGAACTTACTGGTATCACAGCCACTCGTCCTTGCAAGAGCAGACTGGCGTATACGGTCCACTCGTGATCGACCCGAAGGATCCCGAGCCGTTTACGTACGATCGCGACTACGTCGTCATGCTTTCCGACTGGACGGACGAGAATCCCAAACGCGTGAAGGCAAAGCTCAAGAAGCAGTCGAATTACTATAACTTCCATCAACGGACGTTTGTGGACTTCATCCGCGATGCGAAGAAGGACGGGCTGCGTGCGACGTTCGCTGACCGAAAGATGTGGGCGGAAATGCGGATGAGTCCGACCGACCTCGGCGATGTCAGCGCCTACACCTACACCTATCTCGTTAATGGGCTTGCGCCGAACGGAAACTGGACAGGTATCTTCCGTCCTGGCGAGCGCGTGCGTCTTCGCTTTATCAACGCGTCCGCGATGACCTATTTCGATGTCCGCATCCCCGGACTTCGAATGACTGTGGTCGCCGCTGACGGACAGCCGGTCAAGCCAGTCAGCGTGGACGAGTTTCGGATCGCAGTCGCCGAAACTTACGACGTCATTGTCGAGCCGACTACGGAGCCAGCGTACACCATCTTTGCTCAATCCATGGACCGAACCGGATATGCAAGGGCCACGTTGGCGGTGCGCGAAGGGCTCTTGGCACCCGTGCCCGCGCTTGATCCTCGCCCGTTAGTGACGATGGACGACATGGGCATGGGCGGTATGGCGGGCATGGACCATGGTTCGATGGCCGGTATGGATCACGGTTCGATGCAAGGCATGGAGGGAATGTCGAGCATGAGCGGTGACGCGATGCAAGGCATGGCTGGAATGTCGAGCATGAGTGGTGACGCGATGCAAGGCATGACCGGGATGTCGAACATGAGCGACGACTCGATGCAAGGCATGAGCGGCATGTCGGGCATGGATGGCGGTGCAATGAAGGATATGGGCGACATGTCTAACATGGACCACGAGTCAACGCAAGGCATGACCGGAATGTCGAGCATGGGCGGCGACTCGATGCAGGGCATGAGTGACATGTCCGGCATGGATCACGGCTCCATGCAAGGCATGAGCGGAATGAATCACGGTTCGATGCAAGGCATGGGGCCTATGCAATCCCATCCGGCAACTGAAAACGGCAATCCACTTGTTGATGCGCAAGCGATGAGCGCGACCCCGAAGCTCAATGATCCCGGCATCGGATTGCGAAACAATGGCCGGCGCGTTCTGACCTACGCCGATCTACAAAGCACGTTTCCGGACCCGGACGGACGCGAACCAACACGGACGATCGAATTGCATTTGACTGGCCACATGGAAAAATTCGTTTGGTCGTTCAATGGCGTCAAGTTTGGAGATTCGCAGCCCATCCGCCTTAAGTATGGCGAGCGGGTCCGGTTCGTGCTGGTCAACGATACGATGATGACGCATCCGATACATCTGCACGGTATGTGGAGCGACCTCGAAGACGATCAGGGGCGTTTTATGGTGCGCAAGCACACTATCGATATCGCGCCTGGATCGAAGCGAAGTTATCGCGTAACCGCCGACGCGCTTGGTCGGTGGGCTTATCATTGCCACCTCCTCTTCCATATGGAGACCGGTATGTTCCGTGAAGTAGCCGTAGAGGAGTGAGGACTCTCATGTTCGAAAAAAAGCAATATGGGAAATTAGCTGCCACGGCGTTGAGCATGATGTTCACTGCCATCGCGACCGCTCCAGCGGTGGCCGCTTCCGATGCTACGCCTTCTGGATCGAATCAACCGGCGGGAAATAGCGGGTCGATGATTCAGTCGATGGCACCTTCTGCGAAGAAGGTGTCGTCACCGGTGCCGCCATTGACTGACGACGATCGCCAAGCGGTCTTCTCGGGCGGTCATCTGCACGATATGGGCGACAAGGAGATCAACTACCTGTTCCTGCTCGACAACTTCGAATGGCAAAACGGCAGCGATGGCGGTGTACTGAACTGGAATGGCACCGGGTGGATTGGTGGGGACATCGATCGCCTCTGGCTCCGCTCGGAAGGCAAGCGGACGAACAAAGGTCTGGAAGATGCTGAGGTTCAGGCGCTCTGGGGACATTCGATCACCCCTTGGTGGGATGTGGTTGGCGGTGTTCGTCATAACTTCAAGCCGGGGAAATCGCAAACTTGGGCGGCTGTAGGGCTTCAAGGTCTTGCGCTCTACAACTTCGAAACACAAGCCACGGCGTTCATAGGACAAAGTGGTCAAACGTCGGTGCGGCTTGAGGGTACCTACGATTTTCTAATTACGAACCGACTGATCCTGCAGCCATCTCTCGAAGTCAATCTGTATGGAAAGAATGACGAGTCAAGGGAGCAAGGAACTGGCCTAGCCAATAGCTCCTTGGGTCTGCGCTTGCGATATGAGGTCGATCGCCAGTTTGCACCGTACATTGGCGTTACGTGGGACCGCTCATATGGCAACACCGCTCGTTTTGTTGAGCACGAGGGTGGGCGACGCAACGAGGTGTCGTTCGTGGCTGGTGTTCGCGTGTGGTTCTGAAACGTCGGCATCTATACGCATCGATTTACCGTAGGACAACGATACATTTTTCAATTTCAACTTGACAAGGAAGTTTGCCATGTCGCTCCAACACTTGGTTTCGAAAACGTTTATCGCTGCAGCCGCCCTCGTCGTCGCGACAGCCGCATTTGCTCACCCGAAGCTGCTTTCGTCGACACCGCAGGACAACGCTGATGGTCCTGCACCGCAGAAGATCGAGCTGCACTTCTCTGAGAACCTGATGACTCAGTTTTCCGGTGCCAGCCTGATCATGACAAGTATGCCCGGCATGTCGGATCACTCACCGATGAAGGTCGCTGCCAAGGTTTCCGGAAGCGACGATCCCAAGACGATGGTGATCACCCCTTCGCAGGTGCTGACGACGGGTACGTACCGAGTCGACTGGCGTGCGGTGTCGTCCGATACGCATCCGATCACCGGAAAGATCACGTTTATTGTGAAGTGAACACCATGGACAACTGGGTAAACATCGCAATTCGATTCATTCTTTACATGGACCTGATGCTGCTCTTCGGTCTGCCGCTTTTTGGTCTGTATGCCTTGCGGCACCACGAGCGCCAATCGCCTCGGATCACGAAACAGTTTTTTGTCATCCTGGGTGGATCGGCCGTAATCGGGATCGCGATGTCCTTGCTCAGTATGCTCGTTCTGGCGAAGATGATGACGGGCGCAGAAGACTATTTCAGCGTGAGCCAGCACGCTGTCGAGATGATTGTATCGGGCACCGCATTGGGTACGGCATGGGTCCTTCGACTTGCCACGCTAGGTATCGCATTGGCGGCTATGCCACTCTTGGCCCGACGCCCGACGCTCGGATTTGCGCTCATTGCGAGCGCCGGATTGGTCGCTTTGGCAACCTTAGCTTGGGGTGGTCACGGCGCAATGGACAGCGGCGGCAAAGGAGCGCTCCATCTGTCGGCGGATATTCTACATCTTGCAGCGGCAGGGGGATGGATCGGTGCCTTGACGGCATTTGTAATGCTGCTTAGCGTGAACGAAGCATCACCCAGTCAACAGGTCGAGCTTCTGCAGAGGACATTGGCGGGATTTGCTGCGATCGGAACGATGATCGTTTTAACCCTCACTGCAACCGGATTGATCAACTACGGCATGATTTCCGGCGTCACTCTGGACGGACTGACGACGACCCTGTATGGGCAGCTCCTGCTTACGAAACTGGGATTCTTCGCGTTGATGCTTGCGCTCGCTGGCGCAAACCGCTTCCATTTGACGCCACGCCTCGAACAGAAAATGCAGATGGGAGACCACGCCGGTGCTGTAGTAGCCTTGCGCAAAAGCCTGCTGATTGAGTCGGGCGCAGCGACGGCCATCCTCGTCCTGGTCGCTATACTCGGCATTCAAAGCCCGCAATAAGCCGATTGCGGATCTCTCCCCGCGCTCTGCAAATTCGAACTATCCCGTATTATTTCGCATCCGTTCAAGCCTTGTTTGCGGATTGGTTGGCGTCACAGACGCCAACCAATCCGCAAGACAATCAATTTTATCGACCTCCATTCAATGACTTGTAGATTTCAGAAATTTAATCTACGAGCCACCGATTCGACAGGGTGCGGCGAGTAATATTAACTCGTAGTTTCCCGATATGGAGGATTGTATGAAAGTCGCAAGCGTCTTGATTGTTGTCGCCAGCTTCGCCGCAATTTATCCGGCCCTTGCTGATTCGAGTGTCTCTCAGGATAGTGGGGTCGGATATTCGAGCGCTGCAATGAGTCAATCTGGCAATCCGGTGCGCGGAAAGACCAGGGCAGAGGTTTATGCCGAACTGATTCAGGCACAAAAGGATGGTTTGATTCCGAGTGGCAAGGCTGATTATCCGCCGAGCCAAGCCACGATCCAGAGGAATCGCGAGCTTTACCAGTTGCGGCGCGCATCCGTAAACTGACAGCCAGTTTCGACGCGACAGATTGGCTGTACCGATGCCAGCATTTGCTGGCATTTGCAATGATGGCGATTTATTGATTGCCAGATAGGCTGGATGTTTGAAGCATCCGGAATTTCGAAGCGTATAAATCGCCATTGACCAAAACCACGCCCAATAACAGGGTTGGGAGGAGATGTGAAAACCATTGGCGTAAGACGCTCGCTCCTGATGAGTTGCATCCCTTTAATCGTGACCGCATGTGCGGCGCCCAGCATAACATCTGAATCCGGACAGCTCGACCAAAACGAAAATAACGCTAAAATTCAGCTGCCGAAGTCCTACCCATGCCAAAATCTTCATATCAAAACCGGCAACTGTCCGCCGCGGTGACAGGGGGCGTCTCGACAAACGTATGACGCTGCTCGTTCGCTGCCCGAATTGAGTATGAAGCAACTCCTGATCATTTGCGCATGAAAGAGATATGAATGCTATCAAATCGATTGTTACTATTTCCGGCTTTGTTATCTCGATGGTGACGTTGGCGAACGGAATGCCGGAGGGAAAATACAGCAGCAAGCGAGATTATGCTCGCATCTCTACTGATCGAAGTCCTTATTCTTCCTCGTTTTCGGACGATTTAGCAAAGAATTCGGCCTGTGCACCACCATCGCCCACTATTGGAAAATGCGTGAAGAGAGAAACTCCGTCTAACCGTTGACATTCGCGGAAACATCTAAGATAAATCTACCCTGCAATATCGAATTAAACCATTTCGCTATCTGAGGTGTATTCGTGGCAATGGTAAAAATTGGCAGTTTTGTTTCGCCTCGGAAAATTTTTCGTGCAGTCGATATCATCGTGAACGTGACAAAAATGTAATGCTATTGCCACGCTGTTAAAGGGAAATCTCGTGCATCCTTGTAACCAATGCGATCGCACAGCCTCTCATATATGCCACAAATTGCGCGAGCGGTTTGGGTTAATTGACCAGGAGATGAAAATGAAGCAACATGCAACGTTTTTCGCCGTGACCGTCGCATTCCTCTCGAGTCTGCTTGCTGGCCCTGCGTTCGCCGATGCGGATCATAAGTATCCGCAATCGACGAGCACCGATGCAGTTACCAACACGCAAGTGAGCGGTGCTGCCGTGTCCCGAGAATACGCACGGGACAGCTATGGAGCGGAAGCCTCGGGCACTACACAAAGCGGCACACGCTCACGCCCCGATCTGTTCACTGTCAACGGTCGTTCGCTTTACGCCAACCCTTGATATCAAACGTCCACGCGGGTGGGCCACCCCACGCCGTCCTCACCCTAGCGCCTATGCGAGAGTGGCGCTAACCGTGCGGCCCACCCTTTTTACGCCCCGAGCAGTCATGCTCGGGGCGTTTTTTTCGGTTCACGGATCATTTCACAATACGGACCGATTATGTTTCGCGACGTGGAGCACGGCCGTTCTATGTGTAGAAAGTTCGCGTAGACTGGCGAGTCATGTTCCTCTGATTGGTCTGGTGGGCCCGGTATGCGTTTCATCCTTCAATTCGCTTTCGCCCCCATTGTCGCTTTGTCTATGGCTCATCCCGTTATGGCGCAGACGCCCAAGACGGTGCAACTGGAAGACCTGACGTGGACTGAGGTGCGCGACCAAATCCACGCTGGCAAGACCACGATCATCATCCCCATCGGCGGGACCGAGCAAAGCGGACCGTACGTTGCGCTCGGCAAGCACAACATGCGCGTTAAGGTATTGTCACAGCGAATCGCGGAACGGCTCGGAAACACACTCGTCGCGCCCGTAATTGCCTACGTTGTTGATGTCCGCACAGAACTG
>NZ_ASSI01000220.1:0-8137 GCF_000466765.1 Burkholderia sp. AU4i
CGGCCGCCGCGATCGCACTGCGCGCCGACAAGATCATCTTCCTGACCGAAGCACCCGGCATCGTCGACGACGAAGGCGAGCTGGTGCGAGAAATGTCGCTCGACGCGGCCGCCGAGCTGCTCGATTCCGGCAACGTCCAGGGCGACGACGCGTTCTTCCTGAAGCACTCGATCCGCGCATGCCGCGGCGGCGTGACCCGGGCCCACCTGATCCCGCAGTCGCTCGACGGCAGCATGCTGCTCGAACTGTTCCTGCACGACGGCGTCGGCACGATGATCTCGTACGAGAACCTCGAGAGCCTGCGCGAAGCGACGCCGGACGACGTCGGCGGCATCCTGTCGCTGATCGAGCCGCTCGAGTCGGACGGCACGCTGGTGCGGCGCGGCCGCCACCAGATCGAACGCGACATCGACCACTTCTCGGTGATCGAGCACGATGGCGTGCTGTTCGGCTGCGCGGCGCTGTATCCGTACCAGCAGGAGAAGATCGGCGAGATGGCGTGCCTGACGGTCGCGCCGGAAGCGCAGGGCTCGGGCGACGGCGAACGCCTGCTCAAGCGCATCGAGCAGCGCGCCCGCGCGCGCGGCCTCACGCACATCTTCGTGCTCACGACGCGCACCGAGCACTGGTTCCTCAAACGCGGGTTCGTCAAGGTCAGCGTCGACGACCTCCCCGAAGACCGCCGCAAACTCTATAACTGGCAGCGCAAGTCGCTCGTGCTGATGAAGCAGCTCTGAGCGCAGGCACGACTGCCCTCCCCCCAGTTCGATTACAGGAGAAGTACACGATGGCTCGAATGATTCAATGCGCGAAGCTCGGCAAGGAAGCCGAAGGCCTCGATTTCCCGCCGCTGCCGGGCGAACTCGGCAAGCGCATTTACGAGAGCGTCTCGAAGGAAGCGTGGCAGGGCTGGCTCAAGCAGCAGACGATGCTGATCAACGAGAACCGCCTGAACATGGCCGACCCGCGCGCGCGCCAGTACCTGATGAAGCAGACCGAGAAGTACTTCTTCGGCGACGGCGCGGACCAGGCGTCCGGCTACGTGCCGCCGACGGAAGGCTGATGATGCGATGCGCGCGGCCGGCAGCCTGCCGGCTGTGTGCTCCGGGAAAGACGGCACCGTGTTTCGCACGGTGCCGTTTTCTTTTGGCGACATGCGCTCGGGGCGTTCCCGCCTCCCGCGCGGCGGCATGGCATGCCGCTCAGCCGGCCGGCTTCAGCGCGCCGCCGTCGCCCGGCTGCGCGCTCCCGTCGGCCGCGGGTGCCGCGCTGCCGCCTTCGGTGCCCCATTCGGCCGCATCGCTGCATTCGGCGGTCGACAGTTCGTCCGCGCGATACCCGGTGCGATTCAGCAGCGCGAGCATGCAGACGAGCGACACGAGCGCGTAAAGCCCCGACGCGACCGCGACGCCGACGATGCTGCCGGTCGTGTTGAGGATCGCCTGCGCGAGCACGGGCGTGCCGCCGCCGACGACGAGCGCGCTCAGCTGATACGCGAGCGACAGGCCCGTGTAGCGGATGTTCGCCGGGAACACGCGCGCGAGCACGCCGCCGACCGCGCCGTAGAACATCGCCGACGGAATCGTCGAGATGCACATGCCCGCGACGGCGACCCAATACGAACGCGTCGCGAGC
Organism: Burkholderia sp. AU4i; assembly: GCF_000466765.1. Lineage (NCBI taxonomy): Bacteria > Pseudomonadati > Pseudomonadota > Betaproteobacteria > Burkholderiales > Burkholderiaceae > Burkholderia > Burkholderia sp. AU4i. Next base: position 1,636 of record NZ_ASSI01000220.1, read on the forward strand.
GCATGGAACATCACCGGCATCAGCACGATTTCCGGAATCAGGATCCAGCACATCGCGCGGCGCATGTCGACCTTCGACACGAACCACGCGCCGACCGGCTGCATCAGGAACTGCACGACGAGCGAGATCGACAGGATGCCGAGGAACGTGCCCTGCGCGTAGCCGAGCTCCTTCGTCGCCCACGACAGCGCGAACGTGCTGCGGAAGTACGTGACGTTGATCACCGGCAGCGTGCCGGCCGCGAGCAGCACGACGATCCGGTGATCGCGCACGACGTCGCGCAGCGGCAGCTTCACGGTGCGCTTGCGCGCGAGCACGCGCTGCATGTCGGCCGACTCCTCGAGCTTCAGCCGGATCACCATGCCGATGATCACCAGCACGGCCGACAGCAGGAACGGAATGCGCCAGCCCCACATCAGGAACGACGGTGTCGGCAGCGCGCTCAGCGCGAAAAACGCGGCCGTGGCCAGCAGGTTACCGGTGGGCGAACCCTGCTGCGCGAACGCCGCGTACAGGATGCTGCGATGCTTCGACGCGTTCTCGCTCGCGATCAGCACCGCACCGCCCCACTCGCCGCCGACCGCGATCCCCTGCAGCACGCGCAGCGCGACGAGGCCGGCCGGCGCCCATACACCGATCTGCGCATAACCGGGCAGTAGGCCGATGCCGGTCGTCGCGAGCCCCATCATCACCAGCGTGATCACGAGCGCGGTCTTGCGGCCGACACGATCGCCGAGATGCCCGAACACGATGCCGCCGAGCGGCCGCGCGGCGAAGCCGGCCCAGAACGTGACGAACGCAAGCAGCGTCGCGACGCCGGGATCCATCCTGCTCGAAAAGAACACCTTGCCGAACACGAGCGCCGCGGCGGTGCCGTAAATGTAGAAGTCGTACCACTCGATCGTGGTGCCGACGAACGCCGCGAAGGCGGCACGGCCGGGCCGCGGCTGCGGCTGCGGCTGCGGCTGCGGCTGCGGTTGCGGCCCGGCGGGCGGGGATGGCTGACGGCTCATCGATGTCTCCATGTTTGTGTTTCCGGGGCGCGACTGCCGCGCGCCTTTCCCGGGTGGCCGGCATGGCGCCGCCGGCCGGCGGCGTCGTGTCAGCCGGGAGCTTCCCTCAGCACGCCGGCGTCAAGCAGTTGCTGCTGGAGCGCGGGATCGACGCCGAGGCGATCGAGCACCGCGCGCGTGTCGCCGCCCAGCGCGGGCGGCGGCGAACGATAGGTAGCCGGCGTGCGCGACAACTTCACCGGCGACGCGGTGCCGCGATACGCGCCGATCTCGACGAACAGGTTCCCGTGCAGCGCATGCGGATCGTGCGCGACGTCGGCCACCGTTCGCACCGGCCCGCACGGCACGCCGGCCGCCATCAGGTCGCGCGCGAGCGGTTCGCATGCGTGCGCGGCGAGCCGCGCTTCCAGTTCGGCCTTCAGCTCGGGACGGTGCGCGCAGCGGTTGCGGTTGTCGACGAAGCGTGGATCGCCCGCGAGCGCCGGTACGCCGAGATGCGTGACGAGCCGCGCGAACTGCCGGTCGTTGCCGATCGCGAGGAAGATCGGCACGGTCGCCGTGCGGTAGCTGTCGTATGGCGCGATGTTCGGATGCGCGTTGCCGCTGCGCGCCGGCACGCGCCCCGAACCGAAGAAGTTCGGCAGGTGCGGATGCAGCAGCGACACGCCGCAGTCGTACAGCGCGATGTCGATCGACTGTCCGCGCCCGCTCTTCTCGCGCTCCGCGAGCGCCAGCAGGATGCCCGCGAGCGCATTGAGGCCCGTGACCATGTCGACGATCGGCAGACCGATGCGCGTCGCGTCGCCGTCGCGCTCGCCGTTGACGCTCATCAGCCCCGCCATCGCCTGGATCACCGCGTCGTAGCCGGGCAGCCCGCCGAGCGGGCCCGTTTCGCCGAAGCCCGTCACCGCGCAGTGGATCAGGCGCGGGAAGCGCGGCTGCAGGTCGCGCGCGTAATCCATCCCCCAGCGCGCGAGCGTGCCGGGCTTGAAGTTCTCGACGAGCACGTCGGCCTCTTCGAGCAGGCGCCACAGGATCGCGCGCCCCTCGTCGCGCGACAGGTCGAGCGCGAGCCCTTCCTTGTTGCGGTTCACGCCCATGAAGTACCACGCGGTGTCGCCGAGGAACGGCGGCCCCCAGCCGCGCGTCTCGTCGCCGTCCGGCGGCTCGATCTTGACCACCGTCGCCCCGTGGTCGGCGAGTGCCTGCGTGCAGTACGGGCCGCCGAGCACGCGGCTCAGGTCGACGACCTTCAGGCCGTCCAGTGCGCCATGCGAGGCGGTCATCGTTCGACCTCCGGCAGCAGGTCGAGCGCGGTATCGAGCGCGATGGGCGTGCCGCGCAGCAGCGCGCCGCAGGCGGCGGATTCGTCGTCGCGCGATGCCGGCGCAAGCGGGTCGACCGGCAGCAGCTTGTGGCGCACGACCAGGTGCGCGAGCGCGAGACGCCGGAAATCCGGCGCGAGCCGCGCGCCCTCGCACGCCATCAGAACGGCCGCGCTTGCGTAGTACAGCGCGGACGCGGCCTGCCGCACGCGTGCGTCGTCGCCTTCCGACGCGACCCGCGCAAGCCCGTCGCAGGCGCGCGCGAGGATGCGCCGCAACGCCGCGCGGCTCGCGTCGGGCAGCGGTGCCGCGCCGAGGCGGTCGCCGAGAAAGGTACGCAGCGCGTCGAGCGCCTGCTCGCGCTGCGCGGCCCGTGCGACGTCCAGCGCGACGATGTTGCTCGTGCCTTCCCAGATCGAGCCGAGATGCGCATCGCGCACGATGCGCGCGTCGCTCCATTCCTCGATGTAGCCGGTGCCGCCGCGCACTTCCATCGCATCGCCCGTCACGCGCCGCGCATCGCGGCACGCGCGGAACTTGATCAGCGGCGTCAGGATCCGCACGCAGCGCGCGGCCTGCTCGTCGCCGGCATCGGCCTGCGGCAGCAGCAGCGCGATCTGCATGAACATCGCGCGCGCGGCCTCGGCCGGCAGCAGCATCTTCAGCAACTGGCGCTGCATCAGCGGCATCTCGATCAGCTTGCGGCCGAACGCCTCGCGGTGCGCGGCGACGTGCAGCGCCTCGTTCAGCGCGCGTCGCATCAGCCCCGCCGCGCGCACGCCGTTCGACAGCCGCGACATGTTGATCATGTCGGCCATCTGGTGGAAACCGCGGCCGATCTCGCCGATCAGGAACGCATGCGCGCCTTCGAGCGCGATCTCGCCGCTCGCCATCGACCGGCTGCCGAGCTTGTCCTTCAGGCGCACGATCCGGTAGCGGTTGCGCGTGCCGTCCGGCAGCGTCTTCGGCAGCAGGAACAACGCGAGGCCCTTGATGCCGTCCGGCGCGCCGTCTGGCCGCGCGAGCACCATCGCGAGATCGGCGTCCGCGTTCGAGCAGAACCACTTGTCGCCGGTCAGGCGCCAGACGGTCTCGCCGTGCGCGTCCGTCTCGCGCGTCGCCCGCGTGGTGATCCGGCCGACATCGGAACCTGCCGCCTGCTCGGTCATGAACATCGCGCCCTGGTACAGCGTGTCGAAGTCGCGCGACGCGAGCTTCGGCAGGTAGCGCGCGACGAGCGCCGGATCGCCGAAGCGGCGCAGCGTACGCGTCAGCGAATCGGTCATGCTGACCGGGCAGCACAGCCCGAATTCGGCCTGCACGAACAGGAACGTCAGCGCGTACTTGACGAGCGGCGCAACGGATTCCGCCCCGTGGCTCAACGACGCGAGCCCGAGCTCGGCATACGCGACACGTTCGAGCGCGACATACGCGGGATCCTTGTCGATCCGCTGCACGGCCTCGCCTCGCCGATTGCGGTGTTCGAGCACGGGCGGGTGCTTGTCCGCGCGCGACGCCCATTCGTCGAGTTCGCCCGACACGCGTGCGCCGAGCGCGCGCAGCCGAGGCTCCAGTTCGGCATAGTGCGCGTCGCCGAGATGCAGCTTCAGCAACGCGCCGAGATCGGGATCGACCGTGAAGAAATTGAGGCCCCGGCTGTCGGGGATGTTCGATGCGCCGGCGTCCGGCGTGCGAGCGGTGTCGTTCATGCGTGCGTCTCCTGGGTTGCCTGCACATCGGCTGGCGGGGCGCGCCGCGGCGCCCGGCCAGTCCCGTGCAAAGCCTTCCGCAGAGCGTAGGCGCGCGATCGATAAGCGTCCAATACAGGATTTGTCCGGTACGATAGATACCGCTTATCGATGCCGACGCCGCGAGGAGACACCATGGAACTGAGGCAGTTGCGCTACTTCGTGGCGGTCGCCGAGGAACTGCATTTCGGGCGCGCGGCAAAGCGCCTGTTCATCTCCCAGCCGGCGCTGAGTTTCGATATCCGCAAGTTCGAGGACGCGCTCGGTGTCCAGCTGTTCTCGCGCACCAACAAGACCGTCGCGCTGACCAATGCGGGCGAGGTGCTGCTCGGCGAAGCGCGCCGGCTGCTGCTGCAGGCGGCCGAGGCCGAACGCCTGACGGTGCGCTCCGCGTCGGGTCTCGCGGGACGGCTGCGGATCGGCTTCGTTCATTCGATGCTGTATCGCGGGCTGCCCGATGCGGTGCGGCGTTTCGAAGCCGACTACCCGGGCGTCGAGGTCGTGCTGAGCGAGATGAACACGCACGCGCAGGTGCAGGCGATCCAGCGCGGCCAGATCGATCTCGGCTACGCGCACTGGGGCCACTTCCCGCCCGAGGTCGAATCGGTACCCGTCTATGCGGAACCGTTCGTGTGCTGCCTGCCGGCCGTACATCCGCTCGCGCGGCGCAGGCAGGTCGCGCTTGCCGCGCTGGCCGCGGAACCGTTCATCCTGTTCCCGCGCGAAGCGGCGCCGCACTATCACGACCTGATCATCGCGCAATGCGTGAACGCCGGCTTCAGCCCGCTGATTCGCCACGAAGCGCGGCTGTGGCAGACGATCCTGTCGATGATCGAGTTCGGGATGGGCGTCGCGCTGGTGCCGCGCGTGCTGCAGCAGGCGAAGAGCGACCGGCTCGCATTCCGGCCGCTGAAGGATGCGTCGCTCGAATCGCGCACGCTCGCGCTGAAGCGCAGCGGCACCGCCGAGCCGGTTGCGCTGCGCTTCGCCGACTACGTTCGCGCGTCGATCGACGCACTGCCCGCGCTCGCGGGCTGAGTGCACGGCCGGCTGGCAGGTATTTGCGTGTATCTGAAAAATATTTGCAGAAAGGGCTTTACGAACCCCAAAAGCTCTGACATAATTTGATTCTTCTTTGGGCGGTTAGCTCAGCGGTAGAGCACTGCCTTCACACGGCAGGGGTCACTGGTTCGATCCCAGTACCGCCCACCAAAGAATTCAAGGGCCTGCGTCTCACGACGCAGGCCCTTTTCGTTTTGGCGTCGCGCGTGCTCCGAGCGACGCGGGCGCCATGTCATTCGACGCCCGCGTCCGCACGCAGCTAGCTACCGAGATACCGGCTTACCGTGCGTACCCCACCCGCTGCGCCGTCGCATCGAACGCCCGTTTCGCCTTGTCGACGATCTCGTCGACCTCCGCCTCGCGAATCACGAGCGGCGGCGACAGCAGCATCCGGTCGCCGGTCGCACGCATGATCAGGTTGCCGTTGAAGCAGAAGTCGCGGCAGATCGTCCCGATATCGACGTTCGCACCGAACCGCTCGCGCCGGTTCCGGTCGCGCGCAAGCTGAACGCCTGCCACGAGCCCCGCTCCCGAAATCTCCCCGACGATCGGATGGTCGCCCAGCGCATCGCGCAGCCGGCGCTGGAAGTACGGCCCGATGTCGTTCTTCACGCGCTCGACGATCCCTTCGTCGCGCAGCAGCTTCAGGTTCGCGACCGCGACGGCTGCCGCGACCGGGTGGCCCGAGTACGTGAGGCCGTGATTGAATTCGCCGTTGTCGATGATCGGCCGCGCCACGCGCTCGTGAATGCCGACGGCACCCATCGGCACGTAGCCCGACGTGAGGCCCTTGGCCATCGTGATCAGGTCCGGCTCGAAGCCGAAGTGCTGGTGCGCGAACCATTCGCCGGTACGGCCGAAGCCGCCGATCACTTCGTCGGCCACCAGCAGGATGTCGTACTTGCGGCAGATCCGCTGGATTTCCGGCCAGTACGTCGACGGCGGGAAGATCACGCCACCCGCGCCCTGGAACGGCTCGCCGATGAACGCCGCGACGTTTTCCGCGCCGAGTTCGAGGATCTTCGCCTCGAGCTGCTGCGCGCGGGCCAGGCCGAACGCTTCCGGCGTTTCGCCGGCCGCCGCCTCGCCGAAGAAATACGGCTGGTCGATGTGCACGATGTTCTCGACCTTCGACGGCATCTGCTCGTGCATGTAGCCCATCCCGCCGAGCGTGCCGCCCGCGATCGTCGAGCCGTGGTAGCCGTTCTTGCGCGAGATCACGAACTTCTTCTGCGGCTGGCCCTGCACGCGCCAGTACTGGTGCACGAGGCGCAGCACGGTGTCGTTGCCTTCCGAGCCGCTGTTGCAATAGAAGAAGTGGTTGAAGCCGGCCGGCGTGACTTCCGCGAGCATC
>NZ_ASSI01000221.1:0-11412 GCF_000466765.1 Burkholderia sp. AU4i
CACCGGAAGAACCACCACCGGAAGAACCACCACCGGACGAACTACCACCGGACGAACTACCACCGGACGAGCCACCCCCGGAAGACCCACCCCCGGAAGACCCTCCCGAACCACCGTTACCAGACGCGTTGCCACCGCGGCCCGAGCCACCCGAACCGCTCGTCCCGCCGGATGTTCCGCTCGTCGTTCCGCCGACGCCGGCAGGTCCGACGGTACCGTTCCCGTTGTTGCCGCTGCCGCTGCCGCTGCCGCTTCCGCCGCCACTGCCATTTCCGCTACCGGGGCTGCTGCCGCTGCCATTGCCGGTCGCACCTGAGCCATTCCCCCCGGCGCGCCCACCGGCGAAGACGTGTACCGAGCACGCAGCCGGATTCGCTGTGCACGGCGAAGCGTCGTCGACCAGCATCATGACGGCGTCCGCGCCGGCAACGGCATCGGGCGCGAAGTCCGGTGTCGCGTCCTGTGCGACGGCATACGAGCAGCAGCACGCGAACGCGGCTGCGGCGAACAAGGTTGCGCGATGGCACCGTCCCGTCGTGCGGAACGGTCGTTTCGACTTGAGCATCATGGCCTCCCCATGCGCGCGATGCCTCGTCGCCGCGCGGCAATCTACGTGTAGTGCAGGGGGCCGGTAAAGGTTCGTAGTCCTGTCGGCAGCCGATCGCCTTCGGGCCGGCGCTGGACGCCAGCCTCGATCGCGGAGCGGCATGCGGGCCCGCCGTGCGAAGCCCTATCTGCCAGATTCGTGCCATCGGCCGCTTGAGCCCGCGGCACAAGGCGCGCGCAGCGCGCGACGGCGCATGCAACGTCTTTGGTAGGAGTTTTGTTTCCGGAATGAAACGTCTGAGCTAAGTTCAGCGCGCGGGCGCATCGGCCGCGCGCTGCCAGCGGTGGAACAGGATCGATGCGATCCAGCAGACGAGGAACAGGGCGACGATGCCGTAGCCGATCGAGCCGAAGCGCTCGCCGACCGCATCGAGCGCGTCGCGCACGGGGCCCGTCAGCGACAGCTTGTCGGCCAGCAGGCCGGCTGCCTCGATCCCGCCGATCGCCAGCGCGACGGCCGCCGACACGAACGTGATGCTCGCGTTGTAGAGCAGCTTGCGCTGCGGATCGTCCATTGCCCAACCGTACGCGTGAATCATCAGCACGTTATCGGTCGAGTCGATCAGCGTCATGCCGGCGGTGAAAAGCGCGGGAAACAGCATGACCGTATAGACCGGCAGCCCCTGGCTCGCCTGTGCGGCCGCGATCGCGAGCAGGCCGATTTCGGTTGCAGTATCGAAACCGAGCCCGAACAGCACGCCGACCGGATACATGTGCCAGCTCTTCGACACGAACCGGAACAGCGGACGCAGCAGCCGGGACACGAGCCCGGCCGGGCGGTGCACGTGCGCCGCATCGTGCGCGTGCCCATGCCCGTGCGTGCCGCGATAGCGCCGCCACACGTCGCGCAGGATCGCCAGGTTCACGCACGCGAGCACGAGCAGGAAGGTGGCCGACACAGCCGTGCCGATCGTGCCGCCGATCTCGCGGAACGCATCGAACCGGTCGCGCAGCGCGAATGCCGTCAGCGCGATGCCGAGCGTCGCGGCGATCACGATCGTCGAATGGCCGAGCGAGAAGAACAGCCCGACGCTCACCGGACGCTGGCCGTCCTGCATCAGCTTGCGCGTCGCAACGTCGATCGCGGCGATGTGATCGGCGTCGACCGCGTGACGCAGCCCGAGCCCGTAAGCGATCGCCGCAGTGCCGAGCAGCAGCGGATGATCGCGCAACACGGCGAGCGCCCACAGCCAGACGGCGGCGTTCGCGGCGATCAGGCCGGCATAGAGGATCAGCAGGCGGCGCAGGGCAGGGGTGGGCGGCATCGGGATGGTTCCATCTGACGAATCGCGCTGCATTGTGGCACGCGAAAAAAATACCGGTCGTGCCGATCAAAAAAGCCGCGCGCACGGCGTGCACGCATGAAAAAAGGCCCGTCCGGTTCCGGACGGGCCTTGCTGCGTGCGACAGCGCGAGATCGCGCCGCGCTTACTTCACTTTCGCGCTGATCACGCCTTCCGATACGTTGGCCGGCGTTTCCGCGTACTGCTTGAACTCCATCGTGTAGGTTGCGCGGCCCTGCGTGGCCGAACGCAGCGACGTCGAATAGCCGAACATCTCCGCGAGCGGCACCTCGGCGCGCACGAGCTTGCCGCCGCCGCCCGCGATGTCTTCCATCCCCTGCACGATGCCGCGACGGCTCGACAGGTCGCCCATCACGTTGCCCATGAATTCCTCGGGCGTCTCGACCTCGACCGCCATCATCGGCTCGAGCAGCACCGGCTTCGCACGGCGCATCGCTTCCTTGAACGCCATCGAGCCGGCCATCCGGAACGCGTTTTCGTTCGAGTCGACGTCGTGGTACGAGCCGAACGTCAGGTGCACCTTCACGTCGACGACCGGGTAGCCCGCGAGCACGCCGCTCTTCAGCGTTTCGGTGATGCCCTTGTCGACGGCCGGGATGAATTCACGCGGAATCACGCCGCCCTTGATCTCGTCGAGGAACTCGTAGCCCTTGCCGGGGTTCGGCTCGAGCGTGATCACCGCGTGGCCGTACTGACCGCGGCCACCCGACTGCTTGACGAACTTGCCCTCGACGTCGGACGCCGTCGTGCGCACCGTCTCGCGATACGCGACCTGCGGCTTGCCGACCGTCGCTTCGACGCCGAATTCACGCTTCATCCGGTCGACCAGGATTTCGAGGTGAAGCTCGCCCATCCCCGAAATGATCGTCTGGCCGGACTCTTCGTCGGTCTGCACGCGGAACGACGGATCTTCCTGCGCGAGACGGTTCAGCGCGAGGCCCATCTTTTCCTGGTCGGCCTTCGTCTTCGGCTCGACGGCCTGCGAGATCACCGGTTCCGGGAACTCCATCTTCTCGAGGATGATCGGCTTCGTCGGGTCGCACAGCGTGTCGCCCGTGGTCGCTTCCTTCAGGCCGACGGCCGCCGCGATGTCGCCGGCGCGCACTTCCTTGATTTCCTTGCGCTCGTTCGCGTGCATCTGCAGGATCCGGCCGAGCCGTTCCTTCTTGTCCTTGGTCGCGTTCAGCACCGTGTCGCCGGATTCGACGACGCCCGAATACACACGGAAGAAGATCAGCTGGCCGACGAACGGGTCGGTCATGATCTTGAACGCGAGCGACGAGAACGGCTCGTCGTCGCTCGGATGACGTTCCGCCGGCTTTTCCGGATCGTGGAAGTCGTGGCCGAGGATCGCGGGCACGTCGACGGGCGACGGCAGGTAGTCGATCACCGCGTCGAGCATCGCCTGCACACCCTTGTTCTTGAACGCGCTGCCGCACAGCATCGGCACGATCTCGTTCGCGATCGTGCGCTGGCGCAGCGCGGCCTTGATCTCGTCCTCGGTCAGCGATTCATGGTCGTGCAGATACTTCTCGAGCAGTTCCTCGCTCGCTTCGGCCGCGGCCTCGACCATCTTCTCGCGCCATTCGTGCGCGAGCTCGACGAGGTTCGCGGGGATGTCCTCGTACGTGAACTTCACGCCCTGGCTTTCGTCGTCCCACACGATCGCCTTCATCTTCACGAGGTCGACGACGCCCTGGAAATGATCCTCCGCGCCGATCGGAATCTGGATCGGCACGGCGACGCCTTTCAGGCGCTCGCCGATCTGCCGCTGCACGCGGAAGAAATCGGCGCCGATGCGGTCCATCTTGTTGACGAACGCGATGCGCGGCACCTTGTACTTGTTGGCCTGGCGCCAGACGGTTTCGGACTGCGGCTGCACGCCGCCGACCGAGTCGTAGACCATGCACGCGCCGTCGAGCACGCGCATCGAGCGCTCGACTTCAATCGTGAAGTCGACGTGCCCGGGCGTGTCGATGATGTTGATCCGGTGCTCCGGATAGTTGCCGGCCATGCCCTTCCAGAAGGCCGTGGTCGCGGCCGACGTGATCGTGATGCCGCGTTCCTGCTCCTGCTCCATCCAGTCCATCGTGGCCGCGCCGTCGTGCACTTCACCGATCTTGTGGCTCACGCCGGTGTAAAACAGGATGCGCTCGGTCGTCGTGGTCTTGCCGGCATCGATGTGAGCACTGATCCCGATATTGCGATAGCGCTCGATGGGGGTTTTGCGGGGCACGTGAACCTCCTTAGGTTCGGATCGTAAGCGGGCCGGCTGGGCCGGCCCGGGCTGGACTAGCGAGATTTAAAGGATAGCGCTTGTCCGTGGCTTTTGCAGATGCGGGCAGTGTTTGCCGAATCAAGGCGGGCGCCGCCGGCGGCAGGCGAAAAAAAGCCGGCGCGCAACGGGCGGCCGGCTTCGGTCGGTACGCGGCGCGACGTGACGCGGGTCGGGTCGGCGGCGCGGCGATATCCGTTACTGGGCTTGCGGCAGCCCTTCGAGCTTCATGCCGGGCTTGATGCCCTTCGCCGCGAACCAGCCTTTGCTCATTTCGAGGGCATAGACGCCGTTGTTGCGCGGGCAGTGGTTGTCGGTCGTCTCGGCCTTCATCTCGTCGATGTCGGTGATCGTGCCGTCCGCGCGGATGAACGCGATCGACAGCGGGATCAGCGTGTTCTTCATCCAGAAGCAGTGCACCGCGTTCTCGTTGAACACGAACAGCATGCCTTCGTTCGGCGCGAGCTGCGAACGGTACATCAGCCCCTGTTCGCGGTCGGGGTCGTTCGCGGCGACGGCCGCGTCGATCACGTACATGCCGGCGCGCAGCTTCACGCGCGGGAATTCGCCCGGCTGCTTGGCGCCGGGCGGCACTTGCGCGCTGGCGGCCTGCATGCCGAGCGCGAGGACGGCGAGCGCGGCGGGAAACACGGCGGCGCGCGCAAGGCGGCCGAGCGACGAGCGCAGGGAGAATTGCACAGCAAGGCTCCTATCTGGAAAACAAGACCCGCATGGTACGCGATGCGCGCCGACGGGCACATAAAAGAAAAAGGCAGATCGCCTTGCGGTGATCTGCCTTTCAACGCCGTAAGAACGGCAAGACTGCGTGTTCTTGACTGCGTTATTACAGCAAGCTTACTTAGTTCGAAGCAGCTGCCGGTGCTGCTGCGTCGCTTGCTGCAGCCTTCTTCGATGCCTTGTGGTGCTTCTTGGCTGCGTGGTGCTTCTTGGCAGCGTGCTTAGCCGGTGCCGAAGCAGCTTCAGCAGCAGCCGGAGCAGCTTCCGGAGCCGATGCTTGTGCGAATGCAGCCGTTGCGAAGAGGCCAGCGACCAGAGCGGCGATCAGTTTGTTCATGTTGTGTTCCTCAGCTTTAGTTAATTAACCAAATGACCCGGCAATAGGAGTCATGTCGTCTAACGGTGCCATCCACCTTTCGGTTGACAGACGCTTCGAGAAATTTCTCATTGCGCTGCGGGCGCCGAATCGTATTCGATAAAAACGTCGCTTTCGTGACGCAAACACGGCTCGGCTGCCAATGCCGGATAGCTAAGGTTGGCATCTGCGTGGTTTAACGCGCGATCTTCGCGGGCGGTTGACGAAAAAGATGACGAAAAATTCGCACGTCCCGAATCCGTCATCCGGCGGGCGCGAAACCGTCCCACGGCGCGCGCGGCGGCAGTGCGATTGTTTCTCCCGGTGCAATGTCGAGCGCGAATATATCCAGTGCGCCGATGCCGACGCGTACCAGGCGCAACGTCGGGAAGCCGACGGCCGCCGTCATCCGGCGCACCTGCCGGTTCTTGCCTTCGGTGATCGCGAGTTCGATCCACGTCGTCGGGATCGCGGCGCGGTAGCGGATCGGCGGGTTGCGCGGCCACAGCGCGTCGGGCGGTTCGATGAATTCGGCGCGGCATGGCCGCGTCACGTAGTCGCCGAGGTCGACGCCGCGCGCGAGCGCCTTCAGGTCGGCGGCGCCCGGCGCGCCCTCGACCTGTGCCCAGTAGCGCTTCACGAGCTTGTGGCGCGGCTCGGCGATGCGCGCCTGCAGCGCGCCGTCGTCGGTGAGCAGCAGCAACCCCTCGCTGTCCGCGTCGAGCCGGCCGGCCGCGTAGACGCCGGGCGTTTTTACCCAGTCGCCGAGCGACGGGCGCGTCTCGTGCGCGGAAAACTGGCAAATCGTGCCGAACGGCTTGTTGAGGGCGATCAGGTTCATGGCGGGTCGCCCGCCCGGCGCGCCGCGGAGGCGGGGGCGGGCGGTCTATGGCAAATGGCGGAATCTTAATGCATAATACGGAACGCCAAGTCCTCTGTCTTATATAAGACATAAGTGGGGTCTTGATACGCAGTGCCGCGCTTCATGCCGAAGTGCCCGGTTGGGGCGCTAGAATAGCGGCTCGCTGTTGCCGTCACGGGGTGGCCATGCCGCGCCCCCGCCGCGCGCGCAGCTTCGACCAGCATCACCTGCTCAGCCACGTCACTGGAGTCGATCATGCCGTATCAGCACATCAAGGTTCCGGAAGGCGGTGACAAGATCACCGTCAACAAGGACTTCTCGCTCAACGTTTCCGATCAGCCGATCATTCCCTATATCGAAGGCGACGGTACGGGCTTCGATATCACGCCGGTCATGATCAAGGTTGTCGACGCGGCGGTCGCGCACGCCTACAAGGGCAAGCGCAAGATCCACTGGATGGAGATCTTCGCGGGCGAGAAGGCGACGAAGGTGTACGGTCCGGACGTGTGGCTCCCGGACGAAACGCTGCAGGTGCTCAAGGAATACGTGGTGTCGATCAAGGGGCCGCTCACGACCCCGGTCGGCGGCGGCATCCGTTCGCTGAACGTCGCGCTGCGCCAGGAACTCGACCTGTACGTGTGCCTGCGCCCGGTGCAGTACTTCAAGGGCGTGCCGTCGCCGGTGCGCGAGCCGCAAAAGATCGACATGGTGATCTTCCGCGAGAACTCGGAAGACATCTACGCGGGCATCGAATGGGCCGCGGGCTCCGAGCAGGCGAAGAAGGTCATCAAGTTCCTGCAGGACGAGATGGGCGTGAAGAAGATCCGCTTCCCGGAAACCTCGGGCATCGGCGTCAAGCCCGTGTCGACCGAAGGCACCGAGCGTCTCGTGCGCAAGGCGATCCAGTACGCGATCGACAACGATCGCAAGTCGGTCACGCTGGTGCACAAGGGCAACATCATGAAGTTCACGGAAGGCCTGTTCCGTGACGCCGGCTACGCGCTGGCGCAGAAGGAATTCGGCGGCGAGCTGATCGACGGCGGCCCGTGGATGCGCGTGAAGAACCCGAAGACGGGCAACGAGATCGTCATCAAGGATTCGATCGCCGATGCGTTCCTGCAGCAGATCCTGCTGCGCCCGGCCGAATACGACGTGATCGCCACGCTGAACCTGAACGGCGACTACATCTCCGACGCACTGGCCGCGCAGGTGGGCGGCATCGGGATCGCACCGGGTGCGAACCTGTCGGATTCGGTCGCGATGTTCGAGGCGACGCACGGCACGGCACCGAAGTACGCTGGCAAGGATTACGTGAACCCGGGTTCCGAGATCCTGTCGGCGGAAATGATGCTGCGCCACCTCGGCTGGACGGAAGCAGCCGACACGATCATCGCCGCGATGGAGAAGTCGATCCTGCAGAAGCGCGTCACGTACGACTTCGCGCGCCTGATGGAAGGTGCGACGCAGGTGTCGTGCTCGGGCTTCGGTGAAGTGCTGATCGAGAACATGTAAGTCCCCTTCCGGGGTGGGCCGGCAGGTTGCCGGCCGCCCCGGCGCTGACTGCCGGCGCCGGAGCGTTTCGTGGATGGCAGGTTTGTTGGCAGGGCGGTCCGGCATGCGGGCCGCGGCGCCGCGATGCGGCCCGGAGGCCCTGCAAGGTAGAACATGACGGCCCTCGCAACACCACCGCCCGGCTGAGCCGGCGCGCCCCTTTCGCGACCGACCCGGTCGCTCCCCGCCGGTTACCGCCGGCGCTCCTCAGTCCAAATTTTCACGTAGCAACGCATCGACCATGTCCACTTCGCCCAAGATCATCTACACCCTCACTGACGAAGCGCCCGCGCTCGCGACCTATTCGCTGCTGCCGATCGTCAAGGCCTTCACGCGTTCGTCCGGCGTCGCCGTCGAAACGCGCGACATCTCGCTCGCCGGCCGCATCGTCGCGGCATTCGCAGACGTCCTGCCGCCCGAGCAGAAGGGTTCCGACGATCTGGCCGAACTGGGCCAGCTCACGCTGAAGCCGGAAGCGAACATCATCAAGCTGCCGAACATCAGCGCATCGGTGCCGCAGCTCAAGGCCGCGATCGCCGAACTGCAGGCGCAGGGCTACGCGCTGCCGGCCTACCCGGAAGATCCGTCGACGGACGAAGAGAAGGCGGTCAAGGCCCGCTACGACAAGATCAAGGGCAGCGCGGTGAACCCGGTGCTGCGCGAAGGCAACTCCGACCGCCGCGCGCCGCTGTCGGTCAAGAACTACGCACGCAAGCATCCGCACAAGATGGGCGCCTGGAAAGCCACGTCGAAGGCGCACGTCGCGCACATGAGCGAAGGCGACTTCTACGGCAGCGAGAAGTCGGCGCTGATCGCCGAAGCCGGCAGCGTGAAGATCGAACTCACGACGACCGACGGCGCGAAGAAGGTGCTGAAGGAAAAGACGGCCGTGAAGGCCGGTGAAGTCATCGACGCATCGGTGATGAGCCGCAACGCGCTGCGCAGCTTCATCGAAGCGCAGATCGCCGACGCGAAGGCGCAGGACGTGCTGTTCTCGGTGCACCTGAAGGCGACCATGATGAAGGTCTCGGACCCGATCCTGTTCGGTCACTTCGTGTCGGTGTTCTACCGCGACGCGCTTGCGAAACACGCAGACGTGCTGGCGCAGGCCGGTTTCAACCCGAACAACGGGATCGGCGACCTGTACGCGCGCCTGAAGGACCTGCCGGCCGACACGCGCGAAGCGATCGAAGCCGACATCAAGGCCGAATACGCGGTGCGTCCGCGCCTTGCGATGGTCAACTCGGACAAGGGCATCACGAACCTGCACGTGCCGAGCGACGTGATCGTCGACGCATCGATGCCGGCGATGATCCGCGATTCGGGCGGCATGTGGGGCCCGGACGGCCAACTGTACGACGCGAAGGCCGTGATTCCGGATCGTTGCTACGCCGGTGTCTACCAGGCCGTGATCGAGGACTGCAAGCAGCACGGCGCGTTCGATCCGGTCACGATGGGCAGCGTGCCGAACGTCGGCCTGATGGCGCAGGCGGCTGAAGAATACGGTTCGCACGACAAGACGTTCCAGATTCCGGCGGATGGCGTCGTGCGCGTCACCGACGAAGCGGGCAACGTGCTGCTCGAGCATGCGGTGGAATCGGGCGACATCTGGCGCATGTGCCAGACGAAGGACGCACCGGTGCAGGACTGGGTCAAGCTCGCGGTCAACCGCGCGCGCGCGACCGGCGCACCGGCCGTGTTCTGGCTCGATCCGGCACGCGCACACGACGCGCAGATCATCGCGAAGGTCGAGCGTTACCTGAAGGATCACGACACGAACGGCCTCGACATCCGCGTGATGACGCCGGTCGACGCGACGCGCTTCTCGCTCGAACGCATCCGTGCGGGCAAGGACACGATCTCGGTCACCGGCAACGTGCTGCGCGACTACCTGACCGACCTGTTCCCGATCATGGAACTCGGCACCAGCGCGAAGATGCTGTCGATCGTGCCGCTGATGGCCGGCGGCGGGATGTTCGAAACGGGTGCGGGCGGCTCCGCGCCGAAGCACGTGCAGCAGTTCGTCGAGGAAGGCTTCCTGCGCTGGGATTCGCTCGGCGAATTCCTCGCGCTCGCGGCATCGCTCGAACACCTCGGCAACGCGTACCAGAACCCGAAGGCACTCG
This sequence comes from Burkholderia sp. AU4i, assembly GCF_000466765.1. Taxonomy (NCBI): domain Bacteria; kingdom Pseudomonadati; phylum Pseudomonadota; class Betaproteobacteria; order Burkholderiales; family Burkholderiaceae; genus Burkholderia; species Burkholderia sp. AU4i. Next base: position 9,818 of record NZ_ASSI01000221.1, read on the forward strand.
TGCTCGCGAAGACGCTCGACCAGGCGACCGGCAAGTTCCTGGACGAGAACAAGTCGCCGGCGCGCAAGGTCGGCGGCCTCGACAACCGCGGCAGCCACTTCTACCTGTGCCTGTACTGGGCGCAGGCGCTGGCCGAGCAGACCGAGGACGCGGCGCTGAAGGCGCAGTTCGAAGGCGTGGCGAAGTCGTTGTCCGACAACGAAGCGCGCATTCTGGAAGAACTGGCTGCCGCGCAGGGCAAGGCGCAGGCCATCGGCGGCTACTACCGTCCGAACGTCGACCTGACGAGCCAGGCGATGCGCCCGAGCGCGACGCTGAACGCCATCGTCGACGCGGTCGCCTGACGCAGGCCGCGCAATCGCGCGGGTCGAAGCAAGTGACGGCGCGGCGGGCCAGGCTGCCCTCCGCCCGTTACAAGAAAAAAAGCCCCGGTCGCCCGGGGCGTTTTTTGTTGCAGGCTTGCCATTCAGACGTGAACGATTTCCCATTCGGCGATTTCGTGCGGCACTTCGAGCGTTGCCGTGTCCAGTTCGGACAGTTGCTCGCAGTCGCCGCGGGAGATGTGGTCGGCCGCCACTTCGGGGCACGAGAATGCGCCGAGCAGGGCGTTGCCGAACGTCGCTTCCCAGCCGCCGTTACCCGGCAGGATGTAGAACGACCCGAGCGCTGAACCAAAGCGAAATCCCTTCATTTCCGTTCTCCCTTTCTGATCACAAGCGATTCTGTTGTGCCGCCTGCCGGTTCGACCGGCTGTGGCCCGACCGGCTGCTTGCGCCGCGTTCCGTATCGAACGTCGCGGCGAAGCGTCAGTGCATGGGACAAAGTCTACGTCCGCGACCCGGTTGGATGGTACATGTCGAACGGCTCCACTAAACAAAAATTCTCTTTCAAAAACAAATATTTATATTCGTCGTTTTGTATTGCGGAACGTTTTTTGGCATCGCGAAACGGGAAATTTGTGCCCTGCACCACGAATTTTTACAACGCAGAGACTTGTTCCGCATCGTGAAATATTGACGGGTTTGCGACCCGGTGACGCGTCCGACGCCGGGGCGCGGCTGAACGGCAGGGCGCCGGGCGGCCGCCTGGAGACTGGATGGGGCGGGCGGCGACTGCTGTTGGGGGAGTGAGTCAAGGGCTGCGGATCGCCGATCGACGATGCTGGGCGATGCGTGCTGAGTCCAGCGCGGCGTTGTCGAGTGTGCGGCGTATCGCCGCCCGCCCGGCGGCGAAGCGTCTCGATATGAGCCTGCGGTTATGATGACGCGGGCATCAGGATTGGCGTCGCGCATCGGCGCTTCAGCCGGCCGGCGCGGGTGTCGCGGCGGCCGCGCGACGCAGCATGGATAACGAGGAACGATTTGATGATACGGAGAACCTTCCTGTCGCGCGCCATCGGAGTCGCGGCCGCGTCGCTGTTCGCCCGCGCCGCGTGGGCGCAGCATGCCGGTCACGCCGGCATGGCCGGCATGGACTCGATGGACGACATGCCCGGCATGTCGTCCATGTCAGGAATGGCGGGTCACGGGCAGCACGGCAAGTCCGCCCCGGCCGCGCTCGCTGCCGCCGACGCGCTGCCGGCCGGCGCGCCGCTC
>NZ_ASSI01000222.1:0-7840 GCF_000466765.1 Burkholderia sp. AU4i
GCGATGGCGGTCAACATGCAGGCGCGCATCACGGACAACCTGAAGGCGTCGATCAACGGCGGCTTCAGCGGCGGTCAGAAGGTGATCGGCGCCGGCATGCTGTATCAGTGGAAATAATTGCATGTTCGCGCACGGCCGACTGAAAGCCCGCAGCGGGAACAAGGCGTATCGGCGGGCACCGGAATTTCGAGTGCGTGCATTGGAGATCGCTGTGGATGGTGCGGCCGTGCGTTGCAATACCGATGATCTTGTCGAAGACGCGGAGCGTGGATTGGCGCGGAAGGAGTTCTTTTTCGTTTACCAGCCAAAGCTCCGCCTTCAGACCGGATTGCTGTCCGGATTCGAGTCGTTGATACGCTGGCAGCATCCGGAGCGCGGCGTGTTGATGCCGGCGGCGTTCATTGACCTCGTCGAAAATTCGCATCTGACATGCCGATTCACTGATTATGTGGTCGAGGAGTCCGCGCGTGTACTCGCCGGTTGGGCTGCGCTCGGCTACGACGATTTGTCTCTGTCCGTCAATTTGCCCGCTCATGAAGTCATGCGGCCGGGAATGGCAAGAAGACTGGCACTCGTTCTGGATTCCTACGCCGTCCGTGCCGCGAATTTTCAGATTGAACTGACGGAGTCCATCGATCCTGGCCCGATAGAGGCACTTGCCGCGGCCGTGGTATCGATTCGAGATCTTGGGGCGAGCGTTGCAATCGATGATTTCGGTTCAGGGTGCTGGTCGTTGACCAAATTGCATGGCCTGGCTGTCGATACACTCAAGCTGGATCGATCCTTCATGCGCGACGTTCATGAAAGTGCCGAATCGAGAGCGATGGTCGAAGCGCTCGTCGGGCTTGGGAGCCGCTTGAAGAAGAACGTCGTTGTGGAGGGTGTCGAAACCAGGGCTCAGTTCGAGTGGCTGAGAGAAATGACGCAGATTGATTGCCAGGGATACTACATCTCCGAACCCGTTCGAGAGGAGCACGTTGATCGATTGATCGAACGATGCGGAATTCCGGGGTGAAGCGAGGGCGTTGTTGTTCCGGGAGAATGGGGATGGCCGGAATGCAGCGATTCCTTCTCGTTATATGTCGGGAGGGGGCGACTCGTTGTTTCCGTGGCGTGCTTCTCAAGTCGCGACCGAGCGTCAGCGGAGCTGGCGCATGTGGACCGCCAAGATCCACTTGACCGCGGCCTGGCAGGGGCGTGACGAGTGTGGCACTCCGTGGCGGGTGGACATGGGCGGGCTGTTCACGCGCTGCCTTCAGGGGATGATGCCGTTGCGTCAAAACCGGCATGCTTACGAGCGAGCGTGCGCATTATTTGCCGGGCATAGGCACAGGCTCGATTCATCGAAGGCGCGGGATCGAACGTGCCATGTGACGCATGAAAAGACGGGCCGCAACCTTGAGTCGATATCGCGAGTCGAAACCGAAAAGTACGATCAGGCCGATACGCGCGAGTGATGCGGTTCAAAGTCGCGAGTAAAGCAGTCTCGCGTGAATGCGTCGATATAGTCCATCATCAAATCGGATGAACGTCCGGCTTCCTGCTCGTCACCGGCAGCGACTGCGCGCGCGACTCTCGTGTGCTGCAGGCTCGCCGACGGCAAATCATCCAGCTGCTTGTGATACATGAAGTAAAAGCGTCGCGACAGGGCGTGTAATGGCGCGATGGCCTCGGCGGCGAACCGATTCCGTGAAAACTGCGCGATGAGTTGATTGAGCGCATAGACGCATCTCAAGTAGGCGACGACGTCTCGGGACTCGCCTGCCGCGTCGAGTTTTTTGGCGATTTCGCGGATCTGTTCGCGCTCCTCCGGCAATGACCGCCGTGCAGCGCGTTGCGCGATGAGGCGTTGGAGTTCACGACGCGTTTCGAGTACGAGCAACTGATCGTGAATGTTCGGGACGGTGATCATGATGCCGTGTCGCGGAACGATCTGAAGGAGATGCGACGCAGCCAGTCGTTGCGCGGCCTCGCGAACCGGCGTTCTCCCGGTATTCAGCTTTTCTGCGAGAGAGGCCTCGGACCAGACGCTGCCGGGTGCAAGCTCTAGCGTGACGATGAGTTCCTCGAGTTTCTCGTGGGCTTGTTCGGCCAGGGTACTGCCAGTCAGTCCGTTCATTTGCCTAAGTGTTTGCCTGAAGAATATCACTAACATATTAGTCAGGTCCCCCCTTGTTTTCAACTCGAGACTTAAAAAGGGCAAGGTCAAGGAACGGGTTTACCCCCCTTTGATCTCTGGCAGGTGTCTCGATATCCTACTGATATGTTAGTAACATTTGAGTGGCATGGTAAGCGGATGCGCCATTTCAAGCCAGGGGGGCGATGAGTTTGCCCGACGCGTCGATCGCTATCGAGGCCGGCATGAAATGCCAATCCATGTGCCGGCTTGCCTGACAGGTTCGCGACGGTCTGCCAATCCGCATCGTCGACGCCGCTCTTTGGTGTTGGGCACGGAACAGCGGGTACTTGGAGAAGTTGATGACGGGCAAGGTTGCAAGGTCGTGTATCGGTGGATTTTGAGGTTGATGTTGGGGTGAGGCGAGGTTGGTTTCAATCGGTCGGCATTATCAAAAACAAGACATAAGTTCAGACCTGTGTATTCAGGCGATCGATTTGGAGTGCGATGAAAATCATTCGGATCGACGAAGGCTGGGGGTGTTATGAGTATCTTGTTAGTGGAAGGGGATCACGATCAGGCGTCGGCCCTTGAAAGGGCGCTGCGTGGGTCGGGTCAGGAAATTTTCCGGGTGTGCGATAGCACACGGGCTGTTCAGTTTCTGAAAAGGGAGAGGGTCGAACTCATCGTGCTCGATTGGCGAATTCCAGATGCCAACGGCCTGAATTTGCTGCACTGGATTCGGGCCAACGTCGGAGATGAACCGGTCGTTTTGTTCCTTGCTGCGAGAACGCTTGAAGCAGATGTTGCCGCCGCGCTGGACGCAGGCGCCGACGAGTACATCGGCAAGCCGTTCCGCGAGATCGAGTTGGCCGCTCGAGTCAACGCGCTGTTGCGTCGAAATGGCCGCAACAGGAAACCCGACAGCAAGGTCGAGGTCGGTGCGTATGTGTTGAACCCGCTGGCGCGCACAATCGCCGTGCACGGAAAGATCATCGACTTGACGGCAAAGGAATTTGCGCTGGCAAATTTCCTGTTCACCAACATCGGGAGCGTGCTTTCCCGGGATTCCCTGTCGACGCTGGCGTGGGGGCGAGCGCTCGATGGAACATCGCGGAGCCTCGACACGCATATCTATCGACTTCGACAAAAATTGGCGCTTCGTCCGGAAAACGGGCTTCAATTGAGTGCCGTGTATACGCATGGCTACCGGCTCGACATGGTCGACGACTTCTCAACGGCGGAGGATTTTGCGGCCCCCGGCCCGGTCCCGCAGCGTGCGATTGCCGAGAGCCCTGTGTCCGCGCTGGTTTAGGCAATTCCGGGAGAGTCGTCCGTCTAATGAAATAAAGGTGATCCGGGCTGCTCCCGGCGGTTATCGCGCGGGCAGCCCGCTTCGCGCCAGCGATTTCGTGAATCCGACGCGTGACGTGTCGACCGGCAGGTCGTCCGCGTCTTGTGCGATTCCGTGCGCCAGCCATGGCGCAGCAAGATGATGAACTTTCTCTTGTCCGGAGGGGACGAATGCGGGGCGGTGCTTCCTCTCCGCAGGCGCAGTGGGGTATCCGTACCCCATATAATTTGCCTGGCTTTGCCCGGATACGCGGGATATCCCTGAGGGATCATGGCCGTCGTGGTTTTCCGGTGGGGACGGATCGGGCAAGTGGCGCGCAGCGTCTTCCCCGTTTCTCCGGCTGTCGCCCGGGTTTATGTCCAAGCTATTGTTTTTGCAGGACATATCGGGGGTGGCTCTGGTTCGTCGAAGTGCTCCCGGGTTCACGTTCGGGTGAGCAACGTTCGAGGTCGAGCGGGCTTCGCGGGCCCGAAAAAAACCGTCAATCCCCCTTCTTGAATTTGTCAAAACCCGTCCATATAATTAGCACTCGCTGCACGAGAGTGCTAACAATTCTCTGCCGGGCGATAAGCCGGGCAGATTCCCTAAGCGTTCTTCAATCTCAGTCAAGAGAGGAGTGAATATGAACCTTCGTCCTTTGCACGATCGCGTGATCGTCAAGCGCCTGGATCAGGAAACCAAGACCGCCTCGGGCATCGTGATCCCCGACGCCGCTGCTGAAAAGCCGGACCAGGGCGAAGTCCTGGCCGTCGGCCCGGGCAAGCGTGACGACAAGGGCGCCCCGATCGCGCTCGACGTGAAGGTCGGCGATCGCGTCCTGTTCGGCAAGTACGCAGGCCAGACCGTGAAGGTCGACGGCAACGAACTGCTGGTCATGCGCGAAGAAGACATCATGGCCGTGGTCAACGCCAAGTAAGCGTCCACCGACGGTACATATTCCCAAGAATTCAAGGAGTTAGAAGATGGCAGCTAAAGACGTCGTATTCGGCGATTCCGCCCGTTCGAAGATGGTCGAAGGCGTGAACATTCTCGCCAACGCAGTCAAGGTCACGCTGGGTCCGAAGGGCCGCAACGTGGTGCTCGAGCGCAGCTTCGGCGGCCCGACGGTCACCAAGGACGGTGTGTCGGTCGCGAAGGAAATCGAGCTGAAGGACAAGCTCCAGAACATGGGCGCGCAAATGGTCAAGGAAGTGGCTTCCAAGACCAGCGACAACGCAGGCGACGGCACGACGACGGCAACCGTCCTCGCGCAATCGATCGTTCGCGAAGGCATGAAGTACGTCGCATCGGGCATGAACCCGATGGACCTGAAGCGCGGCATCGACAAGGCAGTCGCAGCGGCTGTCGACGAGCTGAAGAAGATCAGCAAGCCGTGCACGACGAACAAGGAAATCGCACAGGTCGGCTCGATCTCGGCGAACAGCGACACGTCGATCGGCGATCGCATCGCTGAAGCGATGGACAAGGTCGGCAAGGAAGGCGTCATCACCGTCGAAGACGGCAAGTCGCTGGCCGACGAACTCGACGTCGTCGAAGGCATGCAGTTCGACCGCGGCTACCTGTCGCCGTACTTCATCAACAACCCGGAAAAGCAAGTCGCCGTCCTCGACAACCCGTTCGTGCTGCTGCACGACAAGAAGGTGTCGAACATCCGTGATCTGCTGCCGGTGCTCGAGCAAGTCGCGAAGGCTGGCCGTCCGCTGCTGATCATCGCTGAAGACATCGAAGGCGAAGCGCTCGCAACGCTGGTCGTGAACAACATCCGCGGCATCCTGAAGACCGTTGCGGTCAAGGCGCCTGGCTTCGGCGATCGTCGCAAGGCGATGCTGGAAGACATCGCGATCCTGACGGGCGGCCAAGTGATCGCCGAAGAAACCGGCCTGACGCTCGAGAAGGCAACGCTGGCAGAACTGGGCCAGGCGAAGCGCATCGAAGTGGGCAAGGAAAACACGACGATCATCGACGGCGCAGGCGAAGCCGTGAACATCGAAGCACGCGTGAAGCAAGTGCGCGCGCAAATCGAAGAAGCGACGTCGGACTACGACCGTGAAAAGCTGCAAGAGCGCGTGGCCAAGCTGGCCGGCGGTGTTGCAGTGATCAAGGTCGGCGCAGCGACCGAAGTCGAAATGAAGGAAAAGAAGGCACGTGTCGAAGACGCACTGCACGCAACGCGCGCAGCTGTGGAAGAAGGCATCGTGGCAGGTGGCGGCGTTGCGCTGATCCGCGCTCGCACCGCGATCGCAGGCCTGACCGGCGCGAACGCCGACCAGAACGCCGGCATCAAGATCGTGCTGCGCGCAATGGAAGAGCCGCTGCGCCAGATCGTCACGAACGGCGGCGAAGAAGCCAGCGTCGTGGTGGCGGCAGTTGCTGCAGGTACGGGCAACTACGGCTACAACGCAGCGACGGGCGAGTACGTCGACATGGTCGAAGCCGGCGTCGTCGACCCGACCAAGGTCACGCGTACCGCACTGCAGAACGCAGCTTCGGTTGCAGGCCTGCTGCTGACGACGGACGCAGCTGTTGCCGAACTGCCGAAGGAAGACGCACCGATGCCGGGCGGCATGCCGGGCGGCATGGGCGGCATGGGCATGGACATGTAATCGACTTCGGTCGATGGTGTCCGGAGCGCGCAGCGATGCGCGTTCCAGCCAAAAGAAAAGACCCGCAGCGATGCGGGTCTTTTTTTATTGGTGCCGTCGAATCGGCGGCAGGCGCGGGACGGCCGGGTGCGGCAAGGATGGCGCCGCCGGTTCGCCGCGACGGCGGGACGTGCCCGCCGTGTCAGGCTCAATGCCGGTGCGACGTCCTCGGCACCGGGTCGACCTTCACCGCCGGCGGGGTATCCGCGTCTTCATTGCTGCGCGCCCAGAAGAACCGGTCGGGCAGATACGCGCCCATGCCGGGCCGGAACGCGTCACGCACGGCCTGGTACAGGTATTCCTGCGCCTCACGAACCGCTTCGGGCGGCTCCTGGCCGTTCGCGAGCAGTGCCGCGATGGCCGCGCCCAGCGTGTCGGTGATGCCCATCAGCCGATGCGGCGAACGATCCCACATGTCCTCGCGCAGCTGGCCTTCTTCGCCGTACAGCGTGTTGACGAGCCGGTGCGAGCCGGTCTCGGACGACAGGATGTACTCGCAGCCCTGCGACAGCAGGTGCGACACGGCCGCGTCGAGATTCGGCGCCTCGGCGTCGCCGTCCGGCTGCGCGAGCGCGATCAGCGTCGCGTAGTCGGCAACCAGCAGCGTGGTTTGCGGCGCCAGAAGATCGGCGATCGATTCGCGCAGGTCGTCGGCGGCGAGCACGTGTTCGTCGTCGAGCGTGAAGTCCGGCGCGAGCACGAGCGGCACGCCGTCGTAGTCGGCGACGACCTCGGCGATCGCGCTCACGACTTCCGCACGCGTCGCCGCGCCGATCTTGAACGCGGCAACCGGCATGTCTTCGAGCAGCATGCGCGCCTGGGCGGCGACCACGTCGGGATCGAGACCGGTGACTTCGTCGCAGGCGGCCGAGTCGCGCACCGTGTAGCCCGTCAGGACGGACACGCCGTGACAGCCCATGCTCGCCAGGGTCATCAGATCGGCTTGGAGGCCGGAGCCGCCGGTGGGATCGGACAGGCCGAAGGTGAGGACGATCGGAGGGGCGTTGCTGGACATGTAAAAATGGGGCAAGAGAAAAACGGGAAAGCGACGGACATGCGGACGGCGAGGCGAAATGGGCGTTTTCGGCCCTGTGTTGCCCGGCAGGCCGCACTTTTCAGCCATTATGCGGCGGAATCCGGCCCGCACGACGGATTTTTTAGCGCAGCGCAACGTAGTCGCCTTACTCCAGCGCGATTGCTAGGCAGTCCGGCCCCGACACGGTACCATCATGGCTCCCGAATTTACCGACTTTCCCGACGCGGCTTAAGATGGAATACAAGAGCTGGATGTGCCTGATTTGTGGCTGGATTTATGACGAAGAAGCCGGGCTGCCCGAAGAGGGCATTGCCCCGGGCACGCGCTGGGAAGACGTCCCGATCAACTGGACGTGTCCTGAATGCGGCGCCCGCAAGGAAGACTTCGAGATGGTCCAGATCTGACCGGGCCCTCGGCCCACGGCACACCGCTCAGGCCTCGCATCGGCCCGGCGCTCGCGCGCCGAGGCCTGCGCGAGCGACTTGACGATGACAGGCGCGCGTGTGCATGAGGCCCGAACCGGCGAACGTTCCCCACCCTGACGCATTGCCCAACCCGCGCGGCGGGGCCGTGCGCGCGGCCGACGCGTGGCTTGCGGCGGCTGCCGACGCATTCGAGCGTCGCGACGACGCGGCCGCGCCGCTGTCCGCCGCGGCGGCCGTGCTGGCGGAAGCCGGCTGGCTGTCGGCCGC
>NZ_ASSI01000223.1:0-11780 GCF_000466765.1 Burkholderia sp. AU4i
CGCGCCTCGCCGGCACGCCCCCGCGCACCGGCGGCGGACCGCTGATCGCGATCGGCGCGTCGGCCGGCGGCCCCGGCGCGCTCGCGTCGGTCCTCGGCGGCCTGCCGGCCGATTTCAACGCACCGATCGTGATCGTGCAGCACGTCGACCGCGCGTTCGCCGAAGGCATGGCGCAATGGCTCGACGGCCAGACGTCGCTCGCCGTGCGCGTCGCGCGCGAAGGCGACCGCCCGCAGCCGGGCGTCGCGCTGCTTGCCGCGACCGACGACCACCTGCGCATCACGCGCGCCGGCACGCTCGAATACACGCGCGAGCCGGCCGCCACGCCGTATCGCCCGTCGGTCGACGTGTTCTTCAACAGCCTGACCGAGCACTGGCCCGGCCGCGTGATCGGCGTGCTGCTCACGGGGATGGGCCGCGACGGCGCGATCGGCCTGAAGGCGCTGCGGATGAAGGGCTACCATACGATCGCGCAGGACGAGGCGACGAGCGCCGTCTACGGCATGCCGAAGGCGGCCGCGACGCTCGGCGCGGCGCGCGCGATCCTGCCGCTCGGACGCATCGCGGGCGAGCTGGCGGCGCTCGCGCGGATCTGAGCCCGATGAACCCGCGCAACACCCATGCCTGCTTTCGCAACAACCCGCATCGACCATGACCATTGACCCGACTCGCCCGCCAGGCGGCCCCTACGTGCCGCCCGCCGACGTGCCGGCGATGGTGCTGCTGGTCGACGACCAGACGATCGTCGCGGAAGCCGTGCGGCGCGCGCTCGTCGACGAGGAAGGCATCGATTTCCACTATTGCCCGCGTTCGGACGACGCGATGGCCACCGCGATCGAGACGCGGCCGACCGTGATCCTGCAGGACCTCGTGATGCCCGGCACCGACGGGCTGAGCCTCGTGAAGGCGTACCGGACGAATCCGGCGACGCGCGACGTGCCGATCATCGTGCTGTCGACGCAGGAAGAGCCCGTGATCAAGAGCGCCGCCTTCGCGGCCGGCGCGAACGACTACCTCGTGAAGCTGCCCGACCGCATCGAGCTCGTCGCGCGCGTGCGCTACCACTCGCGCTCGTACATGAACCTGCTGCAGCGCGACGAGGCCTATCGCGCGCTGCGGCAATCGCAGCAGCAGTTGCTCGAAGCCAATCTCGAGCTGCGGCGCCTCACGCATTCGGACGGCCTCACCGGGCTGTCGAACCGGCGCTATCTCGACGAATACCTCGCCGCCGAATGGCGGCGCGGCACGCGCGAGCGCAGCGAGCTGTCGCTGCTGATGATCGACGTCGACAATTTCAAGCTGTACAACGACACGTACGGCCACGTGTCGGGCGACAGCGTGCTCAAGCAGATCGCGTCGACCATCGAGCGCTGTCTCGGCCAGTCGGGGGATCTCGCCGCGCGTTTCGGCGGCGAGGAATTCGCGGTCGTGATGCCGGCCACGTCGCCGGGTGCCGCGCGGCTGCTCGGCGAGAAGATCCGCCTCGCGATCGAGGCGCTGCGGCTACGGCATGCGCATTCGTCGACGGGCAATACCGTGACGATCAGCATCGGCGGCGCGACCATCGTGCCGACGCCCGGCCTGCCGACGACCGTGCTGATCGAAGCGGCCGACCGCGCGCTCTATCGCGCGAAGCACGAGGGCAAGAACCGCGTCGAGATCGACGCGACGCCGACCCCGCCCGTCCCCGGCGGCTTTGGTGCGCCGCGCGCCGACTGAACGCTGAACACTGAACGCCGGCTCGGCGCCTCGCTCACGCGGCGCCGAACCGGCGTGCGTAGTCGCTCGGGTCGAGCGGGCGGCTGAACAGGTAGCCCTGCTGCATGTCGCAGCCGATCTGCTGCAGGAACCGCGACTGCGCCTGCGTCTCGACCCCTTCGGCCGTGACCTTCATCCCGAGCGAATGCGCCATCGCGACGACGGCCTGCGTGATCGCCACCGAATCGTGATGATCGGGCACGCCCGACACGAACGAGCGGTCGACCTTCAGGTTGTGCAGCGGAAAGCGCTTCAGGTACGCGAGCGACGAATAGCCGGTGCCGAAATCGTCGACCGAGATGCGCACGTTCATGTCCGTGAGCGCCTCGAGCATCGGCAGCACGGTGTCCGTGTCGTTCATCAGCAGTCCTTCTGTAATCTCGAGCTCGAGCGCGGACGGATCGAGCCGCGTCTGCGCGAGGCAGCGATCGACCGACTCGACGAGGCCTTCGTGGAACTGCCGCGGCGACAGGTTGACGGCCAGCACCAGGTCGGGCGCGATCGTGCGGCGCCATTCGGCCGCCTGCCGGCATGCGGTTTCGAGCACCCACTGGCCGATCGCGACGATCTGCCCCGTATCTTCCGCGACCGGAATGAACTCCGCCGGCGACATCGGCCCGAGCTCGGGGCTCGTCCAGCGCAGCAGCGCCTCGGCGCCGACGGTGCGGCCGCTGCGCGCGTCGACGACGGGCTGATACGCGAGCCGCAGCATGTCCGACGCGAGCGCGCGCCGCAGCGACTGCTCGATCGCGAAGCGGCGCTGCAGCCGCAGGTTGAGCTGCGCGGTGAAGAACGTGAAGTGGTTGCGGCCGCGCTGCTTCGCGTCGTACATCGCGGAATCGGCATTGCGCATCAACGTGACGGCATCGTCGCCGTCGCGCGGCGCGACGCTGATCCCGATCGACACGCCGAGCCAGTATTCGTTGTTCGCGATCGCGAACGGCTTCGCGATCGCGTCGATCACCTCGCGCGCGAGCACCGCGAGCCGGTCGGGATCGTCGCAGTCGTCGACGAGGATCACGAACTCGTCGCCGCCGACGCGCGTGAGCGCATGCTGCCCGCCTCCGCATGCCGCGAGCCGCGCCGCGACGCTGCGCAGCAGCGCGTCGCCCGCGTCGTGGCCGGCCGTGTCGTTGACCTTCTTGAAGCCGACGAGATCGATGAACAGGATCGCGACGCGCGCGGGCCCGCCCGCCGCATCGTGGCCGCCGAACAGCTCGCGCATGCGATCGCCGAGCCAGCGGCGGTTGTAGAGGCCCGTCAGCGCATCGCGCGTCGCCAGGTAGCGCAGCTGCTGCTGCGCCTCGCGCACGGGGCCGATGTCGTTGAATGAGACGAGCACCGAGTCGGCCTGCGTTTCGCCGGGCTTCACGATCGGCACCGCGTTGCCGCGCACCCAGATGGTGTCGCCGTCCGCCAGGCCGAAACCGACCGTGTAGTCGAGCATCGGCGTGGCCGTTTCGAGCGCGCGCCGGCTCGGCCAGTCGTCGGGCGCGATCGGCGTGCCGTCCTCGCGCAGCTTGCGCAGGATCACCGTCGACAGCCTGCGGCCGACGAGGTCGCCCTTCACGCGCATCATCCGGTTCGCACTCGGGTTGCTCGCGACCACGACGCCATCGCGCGACACGACGAGGATCCCTTCGTTCAGGCTGTTCACCACGAGCCGGTGATGTTCCTCGCTGCGCGCGAGCTGTCGCGCGATCCGGTCCTGGTGCACCGCGAGGCCGACGCTGTTGCCGATGTCGCGCAGCAGTTCGGTTTCCTCATCGCTCGGCCGGCGCGGCATGCGGTGATAGACGGCGAACGCGCCCAGCACGGCGCCCGCGTCGTCGAGGAACGGCACCGACCAGCACGCGCGCAGGCCCAGCGGCAGCGCAACCGCACGATAGTCGGCCCACAGGGGATCGGTTTCGATATCCTCGACGACGACCATCCGGCGCAGGTACATCGCCGTGCCGCACGAGCCGGCCACCGGCCCGATCGTCGCGCCTTCGATCGCCGCGCTGTACTGCCGGGGCAGCGACGGCGCGGCGCCGACGTGCACGTGCGCGCCGTCGATATCGAGCAGCAGGATCGTGCACGACGCACCGTCGCCGAGCAAAGCCTCGGCGCGCCGGCAGACTTCGACGAGCAGCTCCGGCAGCGGTGTGTTGCGCGTGATCAGCCTCAGCACGCTTTGCTCGGACGCGAGCACTTCCGCCGCGAGCCCGAGACTGTAACGAGAACTTTGCGGTTCGGTATTCAAGATGAATCCTGCCGTCTGTCCGATCGGGTCTGATGCGCCCGATTCGTTTTCGATCCTTCGTGCCGTTTTTCGCTCCGGGTATACGCCGATGCCCGGTGCGCCCCGTATTGCACGCGGTGCCAACGCGCGCCGAAATACATTTAACACCAATCCGCGGCAACCCGGGCGTCCATGCGCATCAGGGGTTACACGCGGTCGACGCGGCATGTGCGGCCGGCAGTCGGTCCGCCGGAAGACCTGCGCGCGGCGCGACCGCTCCGGGCAAGGCCGCGCGCCGTGCGGGCCGTATTCGAAAGTGATTCGTCAGCTTGCGGCGGCGCCCCGGCTCCGTTCGCGTTCGATCGCCCGCGCCGGGATCCGTGCGCGTGATCGCCTTTGATGCGTTGGTCGCGGCCGTGACCGCCATGCTCCGGGTGCCGCGCTCGGCCGTCGGCGCGCGTCGCTGCCCTGCTTCTCCGTACCGGCGCGGCCGGACTGCATCGCGGCCGGCAGGCCGCGTTTTCGCATCCGTGATTCAATGTCGATGGCTCCGGCGCCGCGCATCGCGCGCGGCACGGCGATGTGCACCCTCATCGATTGACCTTCACAGGATCACCATGACGAACCCTGCCGAAATCAAGGCGCTCGTTTTCGATGTCTTCGGAACGATCGTCGACTGGAGAAGCGGCGTCGCACGCGGCGCCGCCGCGTTCCTCGATCGCCATGCACCCGCACTCGACCCGCTCGAATTCGCCGATGCGTGGCGGGCCGAATATTCGCCGTCGATGGAAGAAATCCGCAGCGGGCGCCGCCGCTACGTGCGGCTCGACGTCCTGCACCGCGAGAACCTCGTCCGCACGCTCGACCGCTACGGAATCGTCGACGTGCCCGACGCCGACATCGACGCGCTCAACCTCGCGTGGCACAGCCTCGACCCGTGGCCCGACGCCGTCGCGGCGCTGCAGCGGCTGAAGCGACGCTTCATCATCGCGCCGCTGTCGAACGGCAACATCCGGCTGATGGTCGACGTCGCGAAACGCGCCGGGCTGCCGTGGGATGCGATCCTCGGCGCGGAAGTCGTGCGCGCGTACAAGCCGTCGCCGCAGGTGTACAGCGATACCGTCGAGATTCTCGGCATCGAGCCGGCGGAGCTGTGCCTGGTCGCCGCGCACAACGGCGATCTCGCGGCCGCACGCCGGCAGGGGCTGTCGACCGCGTTCGTGCTGCGGCCGACCGAACACGGGCCCGGCCAGACGACCGACCTGCGAGCCGCCGATCAGTGGGATTTCGACGTCAAGGACCTGAACGAACTCGCGGACCGGCTGGGCTGCCCGGGTTGAAGGCCTCCGGGTCAGGGCGCGCGAGCGTGGCACTGGCGGCCGCGATGCGGCGCCGGTGGAACGGCGCGTCAAGCAGGACAAACGCGCCGACAGACGACTGGTAGACTCCGCAAACCTTGTCCCATTGCAGCCGCCGGCCCTCATGTCGTCACCCCTGCGTGTTGTCGAAGGCAAACTGACCGCGATGCGCTTTCTCGAGCGCCCCGACCAGGGCAGTGCCGGAAGCCGTCAGGTGCCGCCCGTCGACCCCGAAGCCCGCAAGAAATCGCTCGGCTACTGGTTCACGCACACCGTGGTGCCGATCCTCGCGGCACTCACCGGCAACGGGGCCGCGGCCAATGCCCTGGTGTTCCAGCAAGCCGACGAGGATCTCGTCCTGGCCGAGTTGAACGCCGCGGCCGACAAGGTCGAGCATCCGGCGACGTGGTCGTACGCGAACCTGCGCGAAACCAGGACCTTCGCGTCGGCAAACGCGTTCGTGACCGTGGGGAAGAACGGCAAGATCCTGTTCGCGAAGCTACCGGTCGAAATCGAAATCGGCGGCGAGTCGTACCGCGGGTTCCTCGGCGGGCAGTGCTTCGACGTCGGCGACGACGTGGTTGCCGTGGTCGATCGCCGTGGCCGCCTGTTCGCGCTGTCGTCGCCGGACCGGCGCCGCACGGTCATGGATCACACGTGCAGCGACACAGGGCTGGCCGGCCTGACGCACGACCTCTGGCTGGCGTGGAAATGGATGTTCATCGGCATGAACTGCTTTGTCATCCCGATCATGATCCTGCTGCTCTGGACCGGCGACGACGGCTTTTCCAACCTGGGTGCCGACCTGGCCATGCTGCTGGGCGGGCCGGCCGCGATCGGCGTCATGCTCGCGCTGCTCCTGGGCGTGCGGTTGTCGTGGGCCGACTGGCTGCCGGCGTGGCGCACGTCGGGCATCCTGAAGGCGCTGGGCCGCCCGGATCTGTGCACGGTCGATTTCCTGGATACACGCACCGAGGCCGAACGCAACGGCCAGGTACGCGACACGGATGTCGGGCAAATTTATTACGCGCCCGCGCCCAAGCCCTAGCGCACGGTCTCCATCGCACCCGCCCGCCCCTGCGCCGCCATCGCGAGACGCCGCCAGTTGCGGGCCGCATACCGGTGCGCCTGCTGCAACGCGAGCCACAACCCGATCTGCCGAACCGGCCTGAAGAGGCCACGCGCGCTGAACACGGTGCGCCGTTCGACGCGCGTCCTGCCGCCTTCCACTGGTGTCAGCGTGAATTCGTCCTCAAGCAGGCCGACCCAGTCGCGACACCACACCGTCGACGCCACCATCCGGTAACGCAGCCGGCGATGCTCGTCGAGCACGAGGATGCGCTGATCGATGGTGCCGCGATCGGTCGTGCATTGCCGCGTGTTGCCGACGGCCGGCACGCCTTCGAGCACGCGGCAGCTGACCGGCTTCGGCACGCCGAGGCGGAACAGCAACGGCCGCGTGTCGTCCATCCGGGCATGGAGGAAATGCGGCCAGACATGCTCGGGCCGGCAATCGAACGTCCACTGCGAATGAATTTCCACGACCGTCTCCTGGCGGTTGCCGGTGCGGGCATGATGACACAACCGCCCCGCCGCATTCGTCACTTCACGACCGCACGCCACGCGGTTCGCGCGTAGACGAGCAGCAACGGCAGCAGCGCCAGCGCGAACAGCAGGCCAAGCGCCAGCACCCACACCGGCCACTGTTCGGGATTCCCCCGCACCCAGTAGCGGTACGGCACGCTCAGGAACCCGATTTCCATCAGCAGCGCGCCGAGCGGCACGAGCGCGTTCATCACCGCGGCCACGCCGAATCGGGCCGCACCGTCGATGTTCTTCCCCGCACCATACGCCGCGATCAGGTAGACGAAATACCCGATGATCGCGACCATCAGCGCGCCGCCGGCCAGCAGGCCGACACTGCGCACACTGCGTTCATGCAGCTGGGTGGCCCCGGCCGGCAACACGACATCGATCTTCTCGCCGATCTCCGGCACGCCGCCGGATCGGATGTTGCCCGGCAGCACGACTCGCTCGCCATCCGGCATCACGGCTTCCAGGATCGACGTGTACTTGATGCACCGATATCGGTCGGTGCGCCCGCTGCTGTCGCGTCGCTCGCAGGTGTCCCACTCGGACTGGTAGGACACGACGGTCGCCTCGTATTTCGGCAACACCGCCAGTGCGTAGAGTTCGTCGCCGATCCAGTACGCGAACGGGAAAAGCAGCGACACCAGGCAAAAGCACACGAGCCACCAGAAGGCGACCGCGCCGCCCGCCCCGCGCTTGCCGCCGGTCTGTCGGCGCACCACGCGCGACGCGAGCCAGTACGCGGCCACGCCGAATACCGCCACACAGACCACGAACACCTTGCCCGCCTGCGTCAACGCCATCTGCATTTCCCCCGATAAGCGGCCGGATCTTCGTCGGCCATTCTTTCAATTCAGATCAACTCGTTCGTCACCGCCCCGCCCGCCATCCCGTCAGGCCGGCTCGCCGACGAATCTCAGCGCCCCCGATTCGCCCGACAGCAGCGCGCGATTCGCGTCCGCCGCCGCGCGCAGGTAATCCCACAGCGCGGTCACGCGCCGCAGCTTGCGCAGATCCTCGCGGCACGTCAGCCAGAAGCACCGCGTGACGACCACGTCGTCCGGCAGCACGGGCACCAGCGCCGGCTGCGTGGCCGCCATGAAGCACGGCAGGATCGCGAGCCCGCCGCCCTGCAACGCCGCGAAATACTGCGCGATCACGCTCGTCGTGCGCAGCCCGGCCGTCGCGCCCGGCACCGCCCGGTCCAGGTACAGCAGTTCGTTGCTGAACGCGAGATCGTCGACGTAGCTGATGAACGCGTGCTCCGCGAGATCGTCGGTGCAGGTGATCGGTGGATGGTTCGCGAGATAGTCGCGCGTCGCGTAGAGCCGCAACTGGTAATCGCACAGCTTCGTGACCACGTAAGGCCCGCGCTCGGGCCGCTCGAGCGTGATCGCGAGGTCCGCCTCGCGCTTGGGCAGGTTGACGAAATGCGGCACCGGCAGCAGGTCGACCGTCACGTGCGGATGCTCGGCGCGAAACTGCGCGAGCTGCGGCGCGAGGAAAAAGCACCCGAACCCTTCGGTCGACCCGATCCGCACGTGGCCCGACAGCGCCTCGCCCGTATTCGCGACCTGGTCGCATGCGGACTGCACGGTCGTCTCCATCGCATCCGCATACGCGACGAGCCGCTGGCCTTCGGCCGTCAGCGTGAAGCCGCCGGAGCGCGACTTGTCGAACAGCAGCGTGCCCATCGCCGCCTCGAGCGCACGGATGCGCCGCGCGACGGTCGTGTAGTCGACCCCCAGCCGCTTCGCGGCGCCGCTCGCCCGCTGCGTGCGCGCGACTTCGAGGAAAAAGCGCAGGTCGTCCCAGTTCAGGTTGCCGGAAACCGGCTCGGTGGCATGTCGCATCGGCGAGGGAAAAAGGGCTGGCGTCTCCGGGCCGGCCGTCGATATGCATAAATGCACATCCAACCGGTTTCTTTATCGGTACATGATGAATCTGCGCATAACTATACTCGACCGTGACCTGCGGACCACGAGCCGCGGCACCACCACGGAGACACCATGCAGACGCGATCCACCCTCGATGAGCATGCGACAGTCGCGGCACCTGCGCCCGAGCGCACCGCGAAGCACCACCTGCTGGCCGGCTGGGCCAGCATGGCCGGCACCACGATCGAGTGGTACGACTTCTTCCTCTACGGCACGGCGGCCGCGCTCGTGTTCAACCGCATCTTCTTCCCGTCGCTGGACCCCGTCGTCGGCACGCTCGCCGCGTTCGGCACGTTCGCGGTCGGCTTCATCGGGCGGCCGATGGGCGGCATCGTGTTCGGCCACTTCGGCGACCGCATCGGCCGCAAGTCGATGCTGATGATCACGCTGCTGCTGATGGGCGTGCCGAGCATGATCATCGGGCTGATCCCGTCGTACGACAGCATCGGCTACTGGGCCGCCGCCCTGCTGATCGGGATGCGGTTCCTGCAGGGGATGGCGGTGGGCGGCGAATGGGGCGGCGCGGTGCTGATGGCCGTCGAACACGCGCCGAAGGGCCGCAAGGGGCTGTTCGGCAGCCTGCCGCAGACGGGCGTCGGGCTCGGCCTGATCCTGTCGTCGGTCGCGATGGCCGCGGTGGCCGCGCTGCCGGAAGCCGACATGCTGTCGTGGGGCTGGCGCGTGCCGTTCCTCGCGAGCATCGCGCTCGTCGGCCTCGGCTGGTTCATCCGCGCGAAGGTGCCCGAGTCGCCCGACTTCGAGAAGATGCAGCGCCAGGGCAAGGCCGAGAAATCGCCGGTGACGGCCGCGCTGCGCCGCCATCCGCGCGAGGTGCTGACGATCGTCGGCGCACGCGCCGCCGAGAACACCTGGTTCTACATGGTCGTCACGTTCGCGCTCGCCTACGCGACGCAGCAGCTGCATCTGCCGAAGGCCGAGATGCTGCACGCGATCACGGCCGGCGCCGCGCTGTCGCTCGTCACGATGCCGCTGTGCGGCCATCTCAGCGACCGCATCGGCCAGCGCCGGATGTTCGCGATCGGCCTCGTGCTGATGTGCGCGTTCGCCGCGCCGTTCTTCCTGATGCTCGGCACGCAGCAGACGTCGACCGCGTGGTGGGCGATCGTGCTCGGCCTCGGCGTCGTGTTCCCGATTCTCTATGCGCCGGAATCGCTGCTGTTCGCGCAGCAGTTCCCGGCGGAGATCCGCTACAGCGGCATCTCGCTGTCGGTGCAGCTGGCCGGCGTGATCGGCGGCGGCTTCGCGCCGATGATCGCGACGTCGCTGCTGAAGGCCGGCGGCGGCCAGCCGCATTACGTGATCGCCTACCTCGTCGGCTTCGGCGTGTTCGCGCTCGTGTGTACCGCGTTGATGCGGCCGGCGCGCGCGTGAGCACGCCGGCGGCATCCGATCGATTCCAGTTCGTCCTGCCGTCCGCCGTGCGCGCATGCGCGGCGGCAGATACGGGCCGCCTTGTTTGTCATTACCCCGTTTCCCGGAGAGTCCCATGAACGCCGCAGTTCCCCAGACCACCCTCGCCCTGCCCACCGCCAAGCTGCTGATCGACGGCACGTTCGTCGAATCGCGAAGCGCCGAATGGGGCGACATCGTCAACCCCGCGACGCAGGAAGTGATCGGCCGCGTGCCGTATGCGACGCTCGACGAGGTCGACGCCGCGATCGCGTCCGCGCAGCGCGCGTTCCAGACGTGGAAGACGACGCCGATCGGCGCGCGCCTGCGCATCATGCTGAAGTTCCAGGATCTCGTGCGCCGCAATCTCGAACGGATCGCGCACACGCTGACGGCCGAGCAGGGCAAGACGCTGCCCGATGCGCAGGGCGACATCTTCCGCGGCCTCGAAGTCGTCGAGCACGCGTGCTCGATCGGCACGCTGCAGCAAGGTGAATTCGCGGAGAACGTGGCCGGCGGCGTCGATACCTACACGCTGCGCCAGCCGATCGGCGTGTGCGCGGGCATCACGCCGTTCAACTTCCCCGGGATGATCCCGTTGTGGATGTTCCCGATGGCGATCGTCTGCGGCAACACGTTCGTGCTGAAGCCGTCGGAGCAGGACCCGCTGTCGACGATGCAGCTCGTCGAACTCGCGATCGAGGCCGGCGTGCCGCAGGGCGTGCTGAACGTCGTGCACGGCGGCAAGACGGTGGTCGACCGCCTCTGCACGCACCCGGACATCAAGGCGATCTCGTTCGTCGGCTCGACGCGCGTCGGCACGCACGTGTACAACCTCGGCAGCCAGCACGGCAAGCGCGTGCAGTCGATGATGGGCGCGAAGAACCACGCGGTCGTATTGCCCGACGCGCACCGCGAGCAGACGATCAACGCGCTCGTCGGCGCGGGCTTCGGCGCGGCCGGCCA
The DNA here is from genome assembly GCF_000466765.1 of Burkholderia sp. AU4i. Taxonomy (NCBI): domain Bacteria; kingdom Pseudomonadati; phylum Pseudomonadota; class Betaproteobacteria; order Burkholderiales; family Burkholderiaceae; genus Burkholderia; species Burkholderia sp. AU4i. The sequence continues at coordinate 11,244 of NZ_ASSI01000223.1, forward strand.
GCGCTGCATGGCGACGTCGGTCGTCGTGCTGGTCGGCACGGCGCGCGACTGGCTGCCCGAGCTCGTCGAGAAAGCGAAGGCGCTGAAGGTCAACGCGGGCCACGAACCGGGTACCGATGTCGGGCCGGTCGTGTCGAAGGCCGCGCATGCGCGCATCACCGCGCTGATCGACGAGGGCGTGAAGGCCGGCGCGAAGCTCGAACTCGATGGCCGCAACGTGAAGGTGCCCGGCTACGAGCAGGGCAACTTCGTCGGCCCGACGATCTTCTCGGGTGTGACGACCGACATGTCGATCTATACGGAAGAAATCTTCGGGCCGGTGGTGGTCGTGCTCGAAGCCGACACGCTTGACGACGCAATTGCGCTCGTCAACCGCAACCCGATGGGCAACGGCGTGGGGCTGTTCACGCAGAGCGGCGCGGCGGCACGCAAGTTCCAGAGCGAGATCGACATCGGCCAGGTCGGCATCAACATCCCGATTCCGGTGCCGGTGCCCTACTTCAGCTTCACGGGTTCGCGCGGCTCGAAGCTCGGCGA
>NZ_ASSI01000224.1:0-20350 GCF_000466765.1 Burkholderia sp. AU4i
TCACGATCAACCGAAACGGGTGATCACGATCATTCGGAATCCATGATCACGATCCGCCGAAATGCGTGATCACGTTCGCCGGAATACGCAGACACAGCACCGGATGGTTCGTTCGAGATCGTCGCCGCGTTTCCTGGTCCGGGTCCATCCGGCATCGCTGTAACGCCCGAGGGGCGGGTGTTCGTGGGTTTCCCCCGGCACGCTGATAACCATCGCGAGGCGACGCTGGCGGAATTGAAGGGCAATGTGCTGGTTCCCTATCCCAACGCTGCCCTCAGCCTGCCCTCGGACAAGCCGCCCGAACAGCGCCTGATCTCGATTCACGGCATGACCACGGACAGTCGCGGCCGGCTATGGGCGATCGACGACGGCAAGCTCGCCGGACAACCGATTGCGCCGGGGGCGGCCAAAGTGATCGGCGTCGACCCACACTCGGATCGGTTGATCGCGAGCATCGTGCTGAAACCGCCGGCGATGCGCCCCGACAGCCACATGAACGACTTGCGCATCGATTTGACCCACGGCCCGCAGGGCGTCGCCTACATCGCCGATTCCTCGTTCGGCACATCGGGCGCACTGGTCGTGGTTGACATCGCGACCGAACGCCAACGCCGCGTGCTGACCAATCACCCGTCGACGCAACCGGAACAGGGATTCGTAGCCGTGCTCGAAGGGCGGCCTCTGCGTTACGACCCGGCGCATCCCGGTTTCCCGGTGGGGGGCGCGGCCAGCGTCACGCTCAGTGCGGACAGTTCGCGACTCTACTACTCGCCGTTGACGAGCCGCAGGCTGTACAGCATCGCGACCGACCTGCTGGCCGATTTCGGTGCCACCGATGCGGCCCTTGCAGCCGGCGTGGTGGACCACGGTGAGAAGGTGATGACCGACGGCCTCGCGACCGATATGCAGGATCGTATCTATCTCACCGCCGGCGAACACGATGCCATCCTGCGTCGTTATCCGGACGGACGCCTCGACGTGGTCGCGCGAGATCCCCGCATCGTATGGCCGGACGGCATTTTCGCCACGGCCACCCACGTCTATTGCACGTTGGGCCAGTGGGACCGGCTCCCGGGATTCAACGGCGGCAAAGACCTTCGCGTGCCCCCGTACCTCCTGATTCGTGTGCCGATCGATCAGCCGTGTCCTCCTGTTGCCTAGTCCCAAAGAAGGCCTTTCATGCGTGACGAAACTTCTGCCGTTACTACGGCTGACTCGATGCTTGCCCCACAAGCGCAAGCCGATGCCCGGCGCGCTACCCGCGCGCTGGCCGCGCTGACAACAGCGGTATTCCTGACCTTCATGACGATTGGCCTGCCGTTGCCGGTTGTTCCTCTTTACGTCGGAAAAACACTGGGATTCGGCAATGTCCTGGTCGGTCTGTCGGTCGGCATCCAGTTTCTGGCCACCATCCTGACGCGAGGCGTAGCCGGTCGCCAGGTCGACCGCATGGGCGCGCGCCCTGTCATGCTGCGTGGCATGTTTTTCTGCGGGTGTTCGGGCCTTGCGCTGGTTCTCTCGGCACAACTTCCGGCTGCGGGCGTGGTCAGGTTGCTCGTGCTGATCGTCGGCCGACTCGTGCTGGGGTTTGGCGAAAGCCAGCTCATCGTAGGCATGTTTGGGTGGGGAATCGGCACGGTCGGACAGCCGCGTTCTGGCAAGGTACTGGCGTGGACCGGTATGGCGATGTATGGCGCGATCGCGCTGGCCGCGCCAATCGGTTACTGGCTCTATCACCGGGGCGGTATGACGTATGTGGGCACGGTGGTCGTCCACCTGCCCATGATCGCCGCCTTCTTTGCGTACCCCGTTGCAGGAGTGGCGCCCCTGAAAGGCGAGCACCAGCCATTCTGGAGTGTGATAGGCCTTATCTGGCAGCCTGGGCTGGCCGTGCTGCTACAGGGCGTTGGGTTTGCGGCGATCGGCGCTTTTGTCTCACTGGATTTTGCTGCCAGGGGATGGGCGGGAACGGGCCTCGCATTGAGCTGTTTCGGGGGTGCTTTTGTGTTGGTTCGTGTCCTGTGCGGTCACCTCCCGGATCGCTATGGTGGAATGCCCATTGCCATCGCATCCCTAGCCATTGAAATGGTAGGGCAAGCACTGCTCTTTCTCGCGCCAACCGCCCCGATGGCGCTTTTGGGCGCTGCCGTAACCGGCGCCGGCTGTTCGATGGCCTTTCCGTCCTTGGGCGTCGAAGTCGTCAAGCGCGTTGACGTCCATAGTCGTGCGACCGCATTGGGAGGATTCGCGGCATTCCAGGATCTGGCCTATGGCTTGACCGGCCCGGTGACAGGGGTGTTCGCCACAGCCTTCGGATTCCCCTCCGTGTTCGCGGTCGGTAGCGCCTGCGCGGCAGTTGGCCTGTTCGTGGTCGTGGCCATGGCGCGTGGCGCGCTCGGGTGGTCGGTTACCCGCGGAAAACCGACGGCCCTCTCGGCCCCCAACGAATAAAACGAGGAGCGCGAGATGATCGAAACGGCTATTCCGCAGCTTGCCTTGAATGACGGTATCCAGATTCCGGCGAACGGTTTCGGCACCTACAAACTGAATGGCCGCGAGAGCGTCAAGGCGATGGGAATCCCATGACCTGTCAGTCATCCTCGGCCGCAGTCTCGATCTCATCGGTATCTTCATGCTTCTGCCGATGCTTGCCGGTCAGGGTCTCGCTCGCCATGGAGAGATCCTGAGCGAAATCGGGGCGCTCGTCGATAGGGGTAAGCTCCGGCCGTTACTTGATCCGGCACGCTTCTCCCTGACGGATGTGAGTGCCGCCTATACCCACCTCGAAAAAGGCCATGCCATCGGCAAGGTCGTCATCGATATATGCCCCTGACGAGGAAAATCCAAAATCTCCGAAGAAATCGCCATCGTCGCCATAGCCCAGGCTAAGCCCGGCGCGGAGGCATAGGTCGAAGCAGCCATCACTGCCTGCGTGGCAGGAACGCACCTAGAGCCGGGATGCCGGCTCTAGGTCCGTGATCCAGCATGCGCCCGGGATAGGCGTGGTGGTGGCCTTCCGAGGCGGAAACTGCTGGACCAGCTCGGCGTAGCGCTCCAGCGGCGCGCGGTACAGCGCAGCAAACTGGCTGCGCGAGACGGAGGTGCGTTGCCAGATGTGTTCCGATGGGGCGCCTCTGACTCTTGACGGACTAGACACGATGCCGCAATTTAACCATAATGACCATATCAATCATATCGGTCATGGGTGCGCAATGATTACTGAAGTCAGTGCAGTGAACTTCCGGCAGAACTTGGGCGAGATGCTTAACCAGGTGCAGTACCGCAACGACAGCATCGTCATCAACAAAGACGGCAAGCCGGTCGCGGCTTTGGTCGACGCCGAGCTGTTTGCCCGCATCCGGCGCATGCAGGAACGCTTCGACGTCCTGAGCCGTCGGATCAACGATGCCTATGCCGGCGTACCGGCAGAGGAAGGCCTGGCCGAAATCGAGGCTGCCGTGGCCGCCGAGCGGAAGGCGCGCTGATGTCGGGATTGCGCGTCGTACTCGATACCAATGTGCTGGTATCGGGGCTGGCCTATCCGGGTAGTGTGCCGGGACGCATCGTTGCGGCTTGGCGGCAAGGTGGCCTGGAGGTGGCACTTTCGCATTACATACTGGATGAAATGGTACGTGTATTGCCGCGTTTGCCAAAAGTCCAGATGACTCCGGTGGAAATCCGCGATCTGGCGGACAGCTTCATGTTCCTGGCCGACATAGTCGAACCCGAAGCGAAGCAGGACGTGGCGCTGCGTGATCCCGCCGACCAGCCTGTGCTGATGACTCTGATTGCAGCAAAGGCGCAGTATCTGGTCACTGGAGACAAGGATCTGTTGGCCTTGTCGGACCGCTACGCGATCATTACGCCAGCAGAGTTCTGGCAGCGGCACGGAGTCTGATCGCATGGCGGTTAACGCACCGGGGCCGCAAATAGAGTTGGTGTCGTAGGAGCCGCCCGTGTTGAAGAAGTAGTTCGAGCCGATCCAGGTCAAATCATTCATCTGCGTGTCGGACAGCGTCGGCCGGTTCATGAAGAGCCTGGCGCGCGACGGCCCGTAGCAGTCGTGCGTGAAGTCCGCGAACTCCTGAGCCAGCACCACCGGATCGTTGATGCGGGCGGCATCCACGTCCATGCGGATTTGCCGGAGGTCCGTGCCACATGGAATCGCTGCGACTGCTGCGCTGGTAATGGCCTTCGAGATCGCGTGCATGAAGAACCACCAGACCGGCACCAGCGCGCTCTGATTATTGAGGGCGGTGTACGTCGTTCCCCAGCCAGTGTCTGCCGGCTTGGGAACGGTGGCTCGGGCGGAAACGTCTTGAGTGCCTTCAGATCGACCTGGCCAATTTGGCAGGCCAGTCCTTCGCGCAGCGGCGGCAACACCTGGCTACGTGGCCCGGCTTCGCCTTCCTCGTCGGCAGGTTCCGGGGCGGCCAGCACCAGGCGCCAGCCCGGCACGATAACCTGCTTGCGGCCTCCAGGCTCTGTCCGCCGAAGGGGAGCCGCGCCGTGGTGCGATCGAACTCGTGGTGGGGGAGGAACTGTGCCAGGCAATGCGCACGGATCAGCTTGTAGACGGCCAGTTCCTTCTCGCTCATGGCTGCGAGATTCGCAGGTTCGAGGGTCGGAATGATGCCGTGGTGCGCCGTGACCTTGCCGTCGTTCCCGGCACGCGAGCGCTGGGTGCAGTCGAGCTGGGCGACCAGTGGGGGCAGGGCCGGATCGGTCTTGACCAGGCTGTCGAGCACGGTCGGCACCTCGGCGAACATGCTTTCGGGCAGGTAGGCCCGAATCGGAGCGCGGGTACGTCGTCGCCTTGTGCGTCTCGTACGGGGCCTGCGCGATGTCGAGCGTTTCCTGCACGTCCAGGCCGAACTGCCGGGAGCAGACCTCTTGCAGCGTGCCCAAGTCGAACGGTAGCGGTGGACCTTCACGCACGCGCCCGGTCTCGACGCTGATCACCTGGGCGGAGTCAGCCGCGCGGATACGCTCGACTGCCTGCTGCACGACGGGCTGCTGCAAGCAGCGGCCGGCGCCGTCGGTACAGCCCTGCGGCGGTTGCCAGTGCGCGATGAAGGAAGCACCACCTGCGGACAGGGTGACCTCGATCGCCCAAAACGGAACGGAGACAAAACGCGCGATCTCGCGGTCGCGGTCGAGAATCGCGAGACCGCTGGATCTGCAGGTATGGACGCAGGTTATCCCTGTCTCCGGCGTCCGTGTTGGACATCCGTTTCGGTGCGTGCCAGTTCCTGGGCGAGAAAAGGCGCTGTCCGGCTATCCGGCACCTGTGCCACCTGAGGCGGGGTGCCGGCGGCCACCACGCGGCCCCCGGCATCGCCCGCGCCGGGTCCCACGTCGATCACCCAGTCGGCCTGTGCCACGGCCCGCATGTCGTGCTCGATCATCACCACGGTATTGCCGGCATCGACCAGGCGCTGCAACTGCACCAGCAGCCGGTCGGCATCCGACGCATGCAGCCCGGTGGTCGGCTCGTCGAGCACGTACAGGCTGCGTCCGCGCTGGCTGCGCTGAAGCTCGGTGGCCAGCTTGATGCGCTGCGCCTCGCCACCGGAAAGCTCAGTGGCCGGTTGTCCCAGGCGCAGATAGCCCAGTCCGATATCGCGCAGCAGTTGTAGTGGCCTTGCCACAGCGTCTTCACCCGCAAAGAATTCGCTGGCTTCGTCCACGGTCATCTGCAGTACCTCGGCGATGTTGCGGTCTTTCCAGAGAACCTTCAGCGTGGCCTCGTTGTAGCGTGCACCATGGCAGGTCGGGCACGGCGCGTACACGCTGGGCATGAACAGCAGCTCTACGCTGACGAAGCCTTCGCCCTCGCAGGTTTCGCAGCGCCCCTTGGCCACGTTGAACGAGAACCGGCCAGCGTCATAGCGGCGGCGGCGCGCATCGGGGGTGGCGGCGAACAGCTTGCGCACATGGTCAAACAGGCCCGTGTAGGTGGCCAGGTTCGAGCGAGGCGTGCGCCCGATCGGCTTCTGGTCCACCTGCACCAGACGCTGCACGGCATCCACGTCACCGGCCAGATGACCGCCGGTGACCTCGATCACCGCTGGCCCTTCACCGGTTCCGCTTTCCGCCGCATCGTCTTCAGGCTCGTGGCCCAGGTGCAGCAGCACCAGTTCCGGCAGGGTCTGCGCGACGAGGCTGGACTTGCCCGAGCCGGAGATGCCGGTGACGGCCGTCAGCACGCCTAGCGGAATGCGCGCATCCACGCCATGCAGGTTGTGGCGGTGGACGCCCTGCAACTCCAGCCAGTCGCTGGCTTCGCGTGCCCGGCTGCCCGGCGCGGGGATCTCGTCGAACAGGTAGCGCGCGGTACGCGATTCGGCGATCTGTCGCAGGCCGTCCGGCTCACCGCTGTACAGCACGCGGCCGCCACGCTCCCCAGCATCCGGCCCCACGTCCACGAGCCATTGTGCGCGGCGCATCAGGTCCAGGTCGTGCTCTACAACGAACACCGAGTTGCCCGCGTCGCGCAGCCTGTCGAGTGCGTCGTACAGAGCCTGACTGTCGGCGGGGTGCAGCCCCGCCGAGGGTTCGTCGAGTACGTACACGACGCCGAACAGCAGGGAACTCAATTGCGTGGCCAGCCGCAGGCGCTGCAACTCGCCGGCCGAAAGCGTCGGCGTGGCCCGGTCCAGCGTCAGGTAACCCAGGCCCAGCCCGCGCAGTTGGCGCAGGCGTGCCATCACGCCACCAGCCAGCCGCTGCGCTGCAAGGCGCTTTTCTTCCGACAGCGCGGAGGTGCGACGCACGTCAGGCGACACCGAATGGACGGCGCGGCCGGAGGCCGCGCGTTCGGCGCGGTCACGCCGGGTCGCTTCCCTGTCCGTACCCGCGCCCGCCACATGGGCGCGGAAATCCCCCTGGGCGATGGGTTCGAGCAAGGCTGCCAACTGGTCCAGCGGCATCTGCATGAACTCGCCGATGTCCACGCCGGCGAAGGTGACCGACAGCGCTTCGGGCTTGAGCCGTTTGCCGTGGCAGGTGGGGCACGGCTTGCCTTCCATGAACCGGGAGACGCGCTTTCTCATCAGGGCGCTCTGGGTGTTGGCAAAGGTGTGCAGCACGTAGCGCCTGGCGCCGGTGAAGGTGCCCATGTAGCTCGGCTCCAGCTTGCGCTTGAGCGCGGCGCGGGTTTCAGCGGGCGTGAAGCCCGCGTACACCGGCACCGTGGGTGTTTCTTCGGTGAACAGGATCCAGTCGCGATCTCTCCTGGGCAGGTCCTTCCACGGCCGGTCGACGTCATAGCCCATGCTGACCAGGATGTCGCGCAGGTTCTGCCCTTGCCAGGCGGGGGGCCACGAGGCGATTGCACGCTCGCGGATGGTCAGGGAAGGATCGGGCACCATGATGGCCTCGGTCACCTCGTACACATGGCCCAGACCGTGGCAGGTCGGACATGCTCCCTGCGGCATGTTGGGCGAAAAATCTTCGGCGTACAGCATCGGCTGACCGGCCGGGTAGGCGCCAGCACGCGAATACATCATCCGCACCAGGCTGGACAGGGTGGTTACGCTTCCTACCGAAGAACGTGCATTGCTGGCGCCGCGTTGCTGCTGCAATGCGACCGCCGGTGGCAGGCCGTCGATCGAATCGACGTCGGGCACGCCGGCCTGGTCGATCAGGCGCCGCGCATAGGGGGCCACCGACTCGAAGTAGCGCCGCTGGGCCTCGGCATAGAGGGTGCCGAAGGCGAGCGAGGACTTGCCGGAGCCGGAGACACCCGAGAACACCACCAGCGCGTTGCGCGGGATGTTGACGTCAACGTCCTTGAGATTGTGTTCGCGCGCGCCCCGCACCTGCACGAGGCCGCTGGCTGCGGCGGTACAGGAGGATTCACCGAAAGAAGGGTTTGGCATGTTTTTATCCTGTAATTCGTGAGGTGGCAATGGGGCGGAATTCCGGATGGGGATCGGTCAGGCGTCCGTCCCCCGCGCCGCCGCGTCGTCGAGCGAGCGCATAAAGGCAAGCCGTTCCCCCATCGTGCGCTCGGCACCTCGGTCCGTTGGCTGATACCAGTTCGGCCTGGTCACACCCTCCGGGAAATAGGTCTGTCCTGCGGCGTAGCCGTTGGGCTCGTCGTGCGCGTAGCGGTAGCCTTCCCGGTATCCCATCTGCTTCATCAACTTCGCCGGCGCATTGCGCAGATGGAGGGGCACAGGCTGGGAGCCACTGCTTTTGACGAATGCCTTCGCCTGATCCCAGGCGGTGTAGGCAGCATTCGACTTGGGTGCAAGGGCGAGATAGGTCACCGCTTGAGCAAGCGGTATCTCGCCCTCGGGAGAACCCAGCCTCTCGTAGGCTTGCGCGGCGTTGAGTGCCAGTTGCAATGCCAGCGGATCGGCGTTACCGATGTCTTCGCTGGCCATCACCACCATGCGACGGGTCACCTGGCTGACGTCTCCGCTGCCGTCGAGGATGCGGGCCAGCCAATACAGGGCTGCATCCGGGTCGGAGCCACGCAACGACTTGTGAAAAGCCGAGAGCTGCCAGTAGAACTCGTCACCGCCTTTGTCGAACCTGCGCAGCGACGGACTGGTGGACACCCTGGCGAATGCTGCGTCGACCACCGCCTTGCCAGCACCCGATGCAGCATTCGTCACCTGCTCAAGCAGATTGAGGAAACGCCTGCCGTCACCATCGGCGAAGCCCTTGAGCAGGTCCAGCGCGTCGGCGTCCAGCGTAACGCCCTGGAGATGCGGTCGCGCGCGTTCATAGAGCTGCTGCAGTTCGTCGCCGGACAGCGGTTCGAGGGTATAGACCTGTGCACGCGAGAGCAGTGCGGAATTGACCGCCAACCCGGGATGCTCGGTGGTACCCCCCACCAGAGTCAGAAGTCCCGACTCGACATGGGGCAGCAAGGCATCCTGCTGCGCCTTGTTGAAGCGATGGATCTCATCGACGAAAAGCACCGTCGATCGACCATGGTTGTCCAGTTCAGCCTGGGCCTCGTCGATGGCTTGCCGGATGTCCTTCACCCCGGCAAGCACGGCCGAGATGGCAATGAACCGGCTGTCGGTTGCACTGGCGGCCAGACGCCCCAGGGTGGTCTTGCCCACGCCTGGTGGTCCCCAAAGGATGAACGAATGCAGCTTGCCCGCCTCGAATGCGAGGCGCAGCGGCTTGCCGGCGCCCAGCAGGTGCCGCTGCCCGACGAATTCGTCCAGCGTCCTGGGACGCAGGAGTTCGGCTAAGGGAGGCTTGGGTTTGGTCGTGAACAGATCGGTCAAGTTCATCTCCCTGGCATTTTTGCGAATTGTTTCGATAACGTGAGCGCCTTAATCCAGGTGGCCGGATTTACCCAACGTCATGGACGCTGATGTGCGATCTCTGTCGGTGCTCGCACGCATGATGATGCGGGAGCCCCGATAGCCGATGCTGTGGTTCCATACCCAACTCAAGGCGACGCTCAGGCGATTTTGCGTGCCGATCAGAAAGTAGATATGCGCAAGCTTCCAGATCCACCACGCAAAGGCACCACGCAGCTTCACCCGCCCCATATCAATGACCGCCAGGCTGCGGCCGATGGTGGCCAGGTTCCCCTGATGCCGGTATTTGAAGGGTCCGTCAACGGGCTTGCCCTTCAGGCGCCGTCCAATGAGGCTGGCGACGTACTTGCCTTGCTGTTTGGCCGCCGGGGCGATGCCCGGTACAGGCTTTCCGTCGGGCATGGTGCACGAAGCCGTATCGCCGATGGCGAAGATCTCCGGGTGGCCAGCCACCGTCAGGTCAGGCCCAACGACCACCCGGCCAGCACGATCAGACGTAGCGCTCAACCAGCGGGCAGCGGGAGACGCCTGGACCCCGGCGGCCCACACGATGGTCCTGGCCGAAAGAGGCGTGCCGCCGTATACCACGCCCTCGGCCGAGCACCCGGTGACTGGCGTACCCAGTACGACCTCGACGCCGAGCTTCTCGAGCGCCTGGCGCGTATAGGCGGAAAGATCCTCCGGGAAGACGGACAGCAGACGCTGGCCAGCCTCGATCAGTACGACACGCGACGTGCTCGGGTCGATTGAGCGAAAGTCGCGTGCCAGCGTGTCTCGCGCAAGTTCGGCAATGGTTCCGGCCAGTTCGACCCCGGTAGGGCCACCACCGATGATGACGAACGTCTGCAGCGCAGCACGCTGCTGAGGATCGCTCGTGCGCTCAGCTTCTTCGAAGGCAGCGAGGATGCGTCCTCGAATGGTCGTGGCATCTTCCAGCGTCTTCAACCCCGGTGCGAAAGGCTCCCACTCGTCATGCCCGAAATAGGCATGGGTCGCACCTGTCGCGAGCACGAGCGTGTCGTAGCTTTGCCGCGAACCATTGTTGAGAATAACCTCGCGCGCGTCCTGATCGACACCCTCCACTTCGGCCATCAACGTGTTCACTTCGGGTCGATTGCGAAAGAGATAGCGAATAGGCCAGGCGATCTCCGAGGTCGAGAGAGACGCCCCCGCAACCTGATAGAGCAAGGGTTGGAACAAGTGATGATTGCGCCGATCGATGATGGTCACGTCGACCTCGGTGCCGGCAAGCTGGTTGGCAACTTCGATCCCACCGAAGCCGGCTCCGATGATGACGACGTGATGCCGGTTTCCAGAGGTCTTTATCATGACCTGATCTCCTTTCGCTCAGCGGTTCAGCGCTGATGCATGGTGTGCAATATGCTCGCCAATGAAGCTGGCAATGAAGTAATAGCTGTGATCGTGGCCCGGACGCAGATTTAGCGTCAGCGGGTGACCCGTCTCTTCGCATGCTTTGCGCAGCAGTTCGGGGCGAAGCTGGCTCTCGAGGAACTCATCGCTCAGGCCTTGCTCCACCAGCAATGGCAAACGCTCCTGGGCGGTGCGAATCAACTCCACGGTGTCGTACTGCTTCCACGCTTGCTGATCGCCGCCCAGGTAAGCCGTGAAGGCTTTGTGTCCCCAGGGCACCTCGGTGGGGGCGACGATGGGCGAGAAAGCCGACACGCTCCGATAACGGCCCGGATTGCGCAGAGCGATGACCAGGGCGCCGTGTCCGCCCATGGAATGGCCGCTGATGCTGCGTTCCGCTGTCACGGGAAAGTGAGCCTCTATCAGCGCCGGCAACTCCTGCACGACGTAGTCATACATCCGGTAGTTCGCAGCCCAGGGAGCCTGGGTTGCATTGACGTAGAAACCCGCCCCTTGTCCGAGGTCGTAGGCAGGATCATTGGCAACGCTTTCGCCGCGAGGACTGGTATCCGGTACGACGACGGCGATGCCATGTTCGGCCGCGTAGCGCTGGACTGCGGACTTGGTGATGAAGTTCTGCTCGGTACAGGTGAGGCCCGAAAGCCAGTACAGCACCGGCACTTTGCCGTGCTGCGCCTGCGGGGGCAGGTAGACACCGACCTTCATCGTGCAGCCGAGTGTCGTGGATTCGTGTTGATAGACGTCCTGCCAGCCATCAGAGCTGGCGTGATGTTCGACGCGTTCCATGTTGTTCTCCTATGTTCAAACGAATGGCGCTGCAATCGCGCGCCAGGATGGCTGCCCCTCAGGGCCCCTCAGGAAGACTTTTCTTCCGCTGCCGGATCGCCGTGGGCGTGTCTGATCCTGCGCACGGTCCACCAGATCGCCAGCATGACCACGGGCACGAGGATCGCAACCGCGGAGTCGGGTTCCACGATGTCGTGAATGCCGGGAATGCCCTTCACGACATCGCCAAGAAGATTCACGACGTAGTAGGAAATTGCCGCGACCGACAGGCCTTCGACCGTTTGCTGAAGGCGCAATTGCATCTTCGCCCGGTTGTTCATCGACGCCAGCAGGTCCCGGTTCTGGCGTTCGAGTTCGACGTCGATCCAGGAGCGCAGAAGCGAGATGGCCCGATTCAGCTTGTCGGAGAGCTTGGCCTGACGCTCCTTCACGGATTGGCATGTCCGCATCGCCGGGGCGATGCGGCGCTGCAGAAAATCGCGCCAGGTGCAGTACCCGGACACAACCTCTTCCGAAAGCGCCTCCAGCCTTTCCTCAACGATCTCGTAGTAGGCGCGGCTGGCACCGAAGCGATAGAGGTTTGCCGCAACGCCGGCTTCCAGTTCAGCCGCCAGGCGGGTCAGTTCGGCAAGAAGAACGTCGCTGTCGCGTCTTCCCACCAGACTCGTACACATCTCGTCGGTGATCGCCGCGAGTCGCGACTCCATGCGCCGCAACTCCGACGTCATCGACCGTGTTAATGGCAGGGACAGCAACGCCAGGGTCCGATAGGTCTCGGTCTCCAGAAGGCGTTGGGCCAGCGCGCCTGCGCGCGTCGGGTTCAAATCGCGTGAGAGGATCAGGATATGCGTCAGACCGTCCTCACCCTGGCGGAAGTCGGTCAGGATGGCGGCAGAACCATTCTCCACCAGCGAGTAGCACAGACTGGCAGGATCAAAGCGATCGGCCTCCTTCTCCGTTTCCGGCGTCCATGGAAGCAGTCTCAAACGTATGCCGGATACGACCGGGCCGGGAGGAACGAAGCCGTGCCTGAACGGATTTTCGCCGCATGGCTCTCCGGTCTCGGGATCCAGCGCGGCACACCAGAGATACGTCGAGAACTCGGTGTGTTTTTCGCAGTGCAGGTCTCCCTCATCCCATGTCAAGCCGTGAAGCGGCGTAGCGTGGTCGGGCTCGGCAACGCCGAAGCGATGAGACAACTCGCTCATCGCTGCCTGGTCCCTGGCGGTGTCTCCTTCGGTCATGAAGGCGAACTGCAATATGCCGCGGGGGGCCTGAATCAACAGATGCGGGCGCGCATGCACTTCACCCACGGCTGCAGCACGATCAGCATAGGCCGGCATGCCGTACACAGTGGCGGTCGAGGCGGGTTGTGCGGTCGTCATATTGATGTTGGCCAGCTCTTTCATAACGACCTCATTTCCCATTGGCTGAAAAGCATTACGCTTTGCGGTAAATGCCCGCAGCCGTGCACTTCGTACACGGCTGCGGGCCGAGCCTCGTGAGCCGGCACGCCCTATCCGGTTTGGCTAATGCGCTAGCCGAATAGAGGCTTGTGCCGGCTCCTTTGGAAGACTCTCAGCGTCCTTGCTTTCAGACGAAGGTGTACGAGCAAACCTTGTTGCCTGCCGGATCACGCAGGTAGGCCGCATAGGCACCCGGCAGGTGACCACGCGGGCCAGGCTGGCCCTCGTCGGTGCCGCCTGCGGCAAGGCCGGCGGCATGGAAGGCATCCACTTCGGCGGGAGTGGCGGCGGCAAAGCCGACGGTCACGCCATTGCTGGACGGCGCTTCACCGTTGCCCGGCCGGGCAATGATGAAGGCCGGCTTGTCGCGACCGTAAAGCACCCAACCACTGCCGAAAGGACCGAGGTTCTTGATGCCGAGAGCACCCAAAGCGGCGTCGTAAAACGCGACCGACTTCTGAACGTCGGCGGCGCCGAGAAAGACGTGCGAGAAGATGCCGTCACCGGAAATAACTGGAGTGGACATGGAGAGTTTCCTTGATGTCTGGTGTTGAATGGATAGTTCGTGATCCGTGAATCAGTAGTGGATCACCGTGCGAATCGACTTGCCTTCGTGCATCAGATCGAAGGCTTCGTTGATATCGTCGAGACCCATGGTGTGGGTGACGAACGGGGCGAGATCGATTTCGCCTTTCATTGCGTCTTCCACCATGCCGGGAAGCTGGGTGCGGCCCTTGACCCCGCCGAAAGCGGAACCCTTCCAGACACGGCCCGTGACCAGCTGGAACGGACGGGTCGAGATTTCCTTGCCGGCACCGGCAACGCCGATGACGATCGACTGCCCCCAACCGCGGTGAGCCGCTTCCAGTGCGGAACGCATGACGTTGACGTTACCGATGCACTCGAAGGTGTGGTCGACACCCCAGCCGGTCATCTCGATGAGGACCTCCTGAATCGGCTTGTTGTAGTCCTTGGGGTTGAGGCATTCGGTCGCGCCGAATGTACGGGCCAGCTCGAACTTGGCCGGATTGGTGTCGATGGCAATGATGCGACCCGCCTTGGCCTGGCGTGCGCCCTGAATCGCAGCGAGACCGATACCGCCGAGGCCGAAGATGGCTACCGAGTCGCCTGGCTGCACCTTGGCCGTGTTGTGAACGGCGCCGATACCGGTGGTCACGCCGCAACCGAGCAGGCACACGTGCTCCGGGTTCGCGTCCGGGTTGATCTTGGCCAGCGATACCTCGGCGACTACCGTGTATTCGCTGAAGGTCGAGCAGCCCATGTAGTGGTAAAGCGGTTGACCGTTGTACGAAAAGCGGGTCGTACCATCGGGCATCAACCCCTTGCCCTGGGTCGCGCGAACCGCGACACAGAGGTTGGTCTTGCCGGACTTGCAGAACAGGCATTCGCCACATTCGGCGGTGTAGAGCGGAATGACGTGATCGCCCGGCTTCACGCTGGTCACGCCTTCACCCACCTCCATGACGATGCCCGCGCCTTCATGGCCCAGCACGACCGGGAAGAGACCTTCGGGGTCATCACCCGACAAGGTGAAGGCATCGGTATGACAAACGCCGGTGTTCGTGATCTTGACGAGCACTTCGCCCTTGCGCGGCGGCTCGACGTCGATCTCGACGATTTCCAGCGGCTTTCCGGGCCCGAAGGCAACTGCTGCACGTGATTTCATGATGTCGCTTCCTTTACTGAGTTGAATCTTCAGGACCCGCCGCCGTGGCGGGGGCTAACGAAGATAGGACCGTACGATAGAGATCGTTTCATCGATGGACTTCTTCTGCGAATCGGTCGTCGTTCCACTATCCGGGAACTCCTCTCGCAGATGGCTCTCCAGCACAGCTGCCATCAAGCCGTTGACTGCACCCCGGATGGCTGCCAGTTGCTGAAGAACGGCAGCGCATTCGGCATTGTCTTCAAGCGCCTGTTCGAGAGCCGCTGCCTGCCCTCGGATACGTCGAACACGCGTAAGCGCCTGCTTCTTCTCTTTGGGGCTGTATGGCATGAGATCCCTTCCCGGGTGGTAGTGTTCACATACTATACTACCCAATAGTATCTAGTGCAACTGAAACGATTTTGAAGACCGACCGGAGTCATGCGCAACCACCATCGAGTTCGAAGACGGAACACTCCTGCGCGCAGGCGCCCTCCAACCCTGCGTACCTGACGTAATTGCCCAATCCCGGACGCCGGCAAAGTTAGATCAGGGTCGCGTGGTCACCGGAGAGCGACAGGAGACTCCCCTGAAAGGCGCCCACAAATGCGTCGAAGCCGCTCGCCTGTTCTTTTTCAAGGCGCGCCTGTTCGGCCCGCGATGCGTCCGCTAACGCCCTGAAGGCCATAAGCCTGTCAGCAGGCAGCGGACGCTTGCGGAAAGACTCCGCATGAAGCCGGCTTTGATCCATCGCGAAGCGGTTGAAACTCACACCGCGCTCGCTCATTGTCGCCAGCATCATGCTCGAGGGCGTGAGCGACGGATCGTTGACCTTCGCGCTTTGAGCCGCGAGGGCTTGACGATGGCTGCCGCCACCCTTTGCACAATCGAGCATTTCAGCCAGTGGCGCGATGTCGGCGAGCAATTCGTTGGACCAATCTTTCAGATAAACAGATTGGGCTCCACGCTGCAATACCAGTCCCGGACGACGACCTTCCCTGGCTACGGTGAGCCCATTGGCAACCCCTTGCGCAAATTCTCCGTCACGCAAAAGTGGGCTCTCACGCAAGGCGCAGAACAACAGGAACGCATCAAGGAAATGCGCCTGTGACTCATCAATGCCCAACGGCAGGAAGGGGTTGATGTCAAGGCTGCGCACCTCGACATATTCCACCCCTTGGTCCTTTAGCGCTTCTACAGGCCGCTCTCCAGCGCGGGCGACGCGCTTGGGCCGGATGTTCGAGTAGAACTCGTTCTCACTCTGCAGAATATTCGTGTTGAGTTGCACCCATTCCGCCCCCCGATGCGTGCCAATCTGCCCATATAACGGATAAGGCGTGCCCATCGCCATTACCAGCGCGTCGATGTAGCCCGTCAGACTGTCGTAACAGGGCGCTAGGCTTGACTGGGCATGGCTCTGGTAGCCCAGATCACTCATCCGCAGGCTCGTGGCATGAGGGAGGTACAGGGTTTCACCGTCTAACCTCTCCAGTTCGTGGCGACGACCGCGCAGGAAGTCAGCGTTTACTGCAGGCGAGGCTCCGAACAGATACAGCAGCAGCCAGTTGTAGCGGTGAAAATTTCTGATCAGCCCCATATAAACCCAGGACTTGAGGTCGCGGTCAGTGCGTTCCCTGCGATTCCCACCACCAAGCAGCGGCCAGATCGCCTGCGGCAGTGAGAAGTTGTAGTGAATGCCGGCAATGCACTGCATGGTACGCCCGTAGCGCAGAGCGAGGCCTTTCCGATAGACGTGCTTGAGCCTGCCTGTGTTCGAGGTTCCATACATGGCGATCGGAATCTCTTCCTCGGCAGGCAGTGCACATGGCATGGACGAACTCCACAGGAATTCATCGCCAAGGTTTGCGTAGGTGGAACGATGCAGATCATCGAGGCTTTCGAGCGTTCGCACCGGATCTGCAAGCGCTGGAGTTATGAACTCCAGCAAGGATTCGGAATAATCGGTGGTGATTTGCGGATGAGTCAGCGCAGCACCGAGGCCACCGGGGTGGGGGCTGAGAGAGAGGTGTCCATCGCCGGTCACGCGCAGACATTCACGCTCTACGCCCCGGTGGCACGCATTGAACAGGTGGATGTGATCGCGCAGCACGTCGAGCCCAGGACGGAGTGGGGCGCTATACATGATCAGGTCCACGTGCGTATGCAACCGGTACGATTCGAAGATAGGCCACAGCAGAGGTTCCCTGGGTCAATAGGCTCTTCAACGGATGAAGCGAGCCGGCTAGCAAAATATGAAAACACTGCTGTGAGCCGCGTCGAAAGCTAAGGTACGGGTTACGGGAAGCAACATACCGTAAGCACATCTGCGACAGCCTCGTTTCGTATACTATACACCAGTATAGAACAAGGGAAGTCGGCAGATGTGAAATATTAAAAGCGGGTCACCCTTTGGAAAGTATTGGTCTCCTCATCCACGCAGCAATGCTTGCGCGACGGGTCATGGGGTTTTGAAATATCGACTACGGGATAAGAAACGTTTTTTGTTAGAACATTAATGCTTGACCGAACCGTGCGGGTCGATGACGTACTTGTACGCCGAACCGGCATCGAAGTCCTTGTACGCCTGCGGAGCATCTTCCAGCTTGATGAACTTGATGTTCATCATCGGGGTGAGATAGGGCATCCGGTCGTTCAGAATCGCTCTCATCAATGCCCGGTTGTAGTTCGCGGTAGGGGACTGGCCGGCCGCCATGCGCGGCGATTTGATCCATGCATTCGACCATTCCAGATCCATATGACCTGCCTTCGCTGCCGCGTCTTTGGAAATCGGATTCGCACAGTAAACACCGACGGTACTCGTCGTTCCACCGGCCCGGACATATTTCAGCATCGCGTTTGTGACCGCGTTCTCCACGATCTTGCCCGCGTCTGGACCGAAGCCGCGACAGTCGACACCGACGTAGTCTATGACGCGATCGACCTCCCGATGGCCGGTAATGCGCTCGAGATGATCTTCAATCGGTGTTCCGTCGGAGAGGTTGATCGTTTCAATACCGTGTGGCTTGAGAAGATCCAGCCGCTCCGGGATGAAATCGGCAACGACGATTGCCCCGGCTCCGAGCAGCTTCGCACACGCTGCGCCTGCCCGTCCTACCGGCCCGGCGCCGAAGATCAGTACATTCTCGCCCACGATATATGCTGGCGCTGCGGGCCAGTCTGGCGCGGCGAAACCATGAAAAGCGGTGGGCAGCACGTCGGAGAGAAGAGTCAGGTCGCGGATCTTCTCCATCGCTGCGTCCTTGTCAGGAAAGCGCAGGAGGTTGAAATCGGCATAAGGGACGAACAGGTAATCGCCCTGTCCGCCGGTCCAGCCGCCGAGGTTGAACCCATAGGCGCCGCAGTCGACGTCGGTATTCGTATTTTCGCAAACTTCGGAACGCATGTGCTTGCAGTTGTAACATCGGCCGCAGCCCACGTTGAACGGAACGGAAACGACATCGCCCTTTTTGATGAACTCGACATCCGACCCAACTTCGATCACCTCGCCGGTCATCTCATGACCCATCGTCATCCCTTTGGGCACCGGAAAGGAGCCTCGATAGATGTGAAGGTCGCTACCACAGATGTTTGTCGTGACGATCTTGAGGATCGCTCCGTGAGGTGCGCTTTTTCCTTGGGGAGTGATGAGTTCGGGGAACTTGAAAGTGTTAACTTTCATTTCCATCGGCTTTTCGAAAGTGACGATTCTGTTACCAGGTTGAGCCATTTCGCTTACCTCCTGCGTTAAGTGCATTAAGGTGCCGGTCGTAACAAATGACGGTCGTGACTTTGTGGTGCGATCCTCTGGAAAATAGACAGGTGCCAGGCTCGCGCATTCAAGGCCCGTTCCGAATTCGTTACTGGTGAAAAATCGCATCTTCGCCGCAGCAGGTCAAACTCGAAAATTCTATGAATTGATAGAACACATCGATCATCGCCCTTTGAACGGGCGATCAGGGTCACTGGGCCGGCGCGGATCGTGCCGTTTCGCGAAGCGGGCACGAGCGCATACACCGGCCAGCGCTCCATGAATTACGGGGCGGGCCGCGATTCCGGTCGCCCTGTGACGCCCGATTGTCCTGATGTGGGGGAGCTCTGTGCAGCCCCATCAGTTGCGGCGTCCCGTCCGGGCGCGTCAACCAACGTGCGCGGACCCGATTGCGTAGTCAGGGTTTGCACGCATCCAATTGATTCTTCGACGGGATTTCTGTCCAGAATCGTCCGCACTAATCCAATAAAGTGTTTCTTATCCTGCCGCTGATCGCGAACCAGCAACCACTCGCTCGAGTTTGATCCTGTGCGGCCTTCCAATGACGGAGTCGAAAATGAAAGCCCTGGTCAAAGCCCACTTGTTCCACCCCTCAGTCGTGCTGCCGCTCGCTGCCTTTACGGAACTTCTGGTCGAGCGTGATTTCAATCTGGGACAGGTGGGAATTATTGTCGCGGCGCGTAGCGCACAAGCCGTGGTATCGCGTTCCCGCTCGCTTCTCTGCTGCCACGGTTGCCACCCGGTTTGCTAAGGTAGCTCACCAGCGGGAACTTAATGTCGCTCCCCACGCAAGGGCATCGCTCATGCACTCTTCAGGCTACTGGTGCTAAAGCGTGCCCGATAGGCACGTGGCGTGAGCGAAAACTGACGTACGAATGCTTTGCGCATCTGCTCTTCGGTCGGGAAACCAACCCGCGAGGCAATCGTCTTCAGGGGCAGGTCGCTGTCGAGCAGCAACGTCGCGGTCCGCTCACAACGCGCACGAACCAGATAGCTGGCCGGCGATATTCCGACCTCCTCCTTGAACAGGCGGGTGAAGTTGCGAACACTCATTCCCGCCTTGTCGGCCATATCCTCCAACTGCAGGGGCTTGCTCAGATTGGACATCACCCAGCTCTGCACATCACGTATCTCCGGTGCAGCCGTCATCTGGCTGTTCAACAGATCGCTGAACTGTGACTGCCCGCCCGGCCGCTTCAGATAGATGACGAGATCCCGGGCTACGGTCAGCGCAAGGTTGCGACCGAAGTCCTGCTCAACGAACGCTAACGTAAGGTCAATCGCGGCAGTTACACCTGCCGAGGTCCACATGTTGCCCTCCTGGATGAAGATGGCATCTGCGTCCACCTCCACCGAGGGAAACCGCTGCTGCAGCAGGGTTGCAACACTCCAGTGGGTGGCAGCACGACGCCCACTCAATACGCCAGCGTTCGCCAGAAAAAAACTTCCCGAGCACAGTGCGGCGAAGCGCTTCGCTGAAGCTGCGCGCCGGCGACACCAGTCGACCAGCCCGGCTTCGCGCGCGACCGCTGTCTCGATGTCCAGCGCGCCAGCGACCAGCACCGTCGAGAGCGCCTCACGCTCCGGCAAACCAGCACTTGCCTCAAGCGAGATCAGCGTGTCCGAGGGAATACGTCCGGCCTGCGGCGCCACGATATGAATCTCGTATCGCCTCGAATCCCCCTGCAACGCCAGATGACGGTTCGCATAGCTGAGCACGCTGACCGGGCCAACCGCCTCCATCAACTTGAAGCCCGGGTAGATGACGAGATGCACCTGATGGCTGCCCGCCGACGCAGTGGCGCATCGAGAATCGGAACCGCCGGACTCTATGACGGGTTGACCGTCATGCAAAAGGGGAAACATTTCACGACTCCACGTGATTGACAGGAAGGAACTTGGCCAAAATCGTCCGTGACGTGCCAATAGACTTGGTCTTGCTGAATGTGCATAGACTGTTGATGTCCGCACAGAACTG
>NZ_ASSI01000225.1:0-26023 GCF_000466765.1 Burkholderia sp. AU4i
CATGCCGGTTCAACGGAACGCCGGCGCGCGGGCGTCCGACCGCCCTCGCGCCGGGCCTGCGCGTCAGGCCGTCGCCGCGCGCACCGCGTCGGCGATCGTCTCCGCATGGCGAACCGCGTCGGCCGCTTGCTGCGCTTCGACCATCACGCGCAACACGGGCTCGGTGCCCGATGCGCGGATCAGCACACGGCCGCTGCCGGCGAGCGCGGCTTCGGCTGCGTCGATCGCTGCGCGAATCGACGTGCTGCCCTTCCAGTCGGCACCCGGCTTCATCCGCACGTTGATCAGCTTCTGCGGGAACAGCGTGACGCCGTCGAGCATCTGCGCGAGGGTCTGGCCGCTGCGCTTCAGTGCAGCCAGCACGAGCAGCGCCGACACGATGCCATCGCCGGTCGAGTGGCGATCGAGCGACAGGATGTGGCCCGAGCCTTCCGCGCCGAGTTGCCAGCCGTGCTCGCGCAACTGCTCGAGCACGTAGCGATCCCCGACCGCCGCCCGCACGAACTTCACGCCCGCGCGCTGCAGCGCGACTTCGACGGCGAGATTCGTCATCAGCGTGCCGACCGCACCCTCCACCTTGCCGTCCGTCGCGATCCGGTCCTTCACGAGCACGTAGAGCAGTTCGTCGCCGTTGTACAGGCGACCGGTCGCGTCGACGACCTGCAGGCGGTCCGCATCGCCGTCGAGCGCAATGCCGAGATCGGCGTGGTTCGCGCGCACCGCGCGCACCAGCGCGTCCGGCGCGGTCGCGCCGACGCCGTCGTTGATGTTGAAGCCGTTCGGCGCGACGCCGATCGGGATCACGTCCGCGCCGAGTTCGTGGAACACGTGCGGCGCGATCTGGTACGCGGCACCGTGCGCGCAGTCGATCACGAGCTTCAGCCCGCGCAGGTCGAACGCGGCCGGGAACGTGCTCTTGCAGAATTCGATGTAGCGGCCGGCCGCATCGTCGAGGCGGCGCGCCTTGCCGAGACCGTCGGACGATGCGCATTCGAGCGGCTTGTCGAGCCACGCTTCGATCGCGGCTTCGGTGTCGTCCGGCAGCTTGTTGCCGTCAGCGGAGAAGAACTTGATCCCGTTGTCGCGATACGGATTGTGCGATGCGCTGATCACGACGCCCGCCGACAGGCGCAGCGCGCGCGTCAGGTAGGCAACCCCTGGCGTCGGCATCGGGCCGGCCAGCATCACGTCGACACCCGCCGCCGAGAACCCTGCTTCAAGCGCGGCTTCGAGCATGTAACCCGACACGCGCGTGTCCTTGCCGATCAGCACGGTCGGCCGCGAGCCTGCCGCGCCATCGGCCGAGCTGGCCAGTACCTTGCCGGCCGCGTAGCCGAGACGCAACACGAAATCCGGCGTGATGGGTGCCTCGCCCACCGTGCCGCGAATGCCGTCCGTGCCGAAATATCGACGTCCCATAGCGAATCTTCCTCCTTCGTCTTCTGACTTATCGTTGCCGCGCGGCTTCGCGCACGGCATTCCAGATTTTCAACGCATCGACCGTCGCCGCGACATCGTGCACGCGCACGATCGCCGCCCCACGCTCGACCGCGCACAATGCGGCCGCCACGCTCGCCACGACGCGCTCCATCGGCGGCTTGCCGCCGATCACCGCGCCGAGCATCGACTTGCGCGACATGCCTGCGAGTATCGGATACGCGCGCCCGTCGGGCCGCGCGGGCGCCGTTTCAGGCAGTGCGGCCAGGAGTGCATAGTTGTCTTCGACGACCGCCTTGCCGAACCCGAAACCGGGATCGACGCAGATCCGCTCGGGCGCAATCCCCGCGTCGCGCAATGCCTGCGCGCGTGCGGCGAGAAAATCGCGCACGTCGGTCACGATGTCGCCGTAATCGGGTTCGCCGACCTGCATCGTTTGCGGCTCACCGAGCATGTGCATCGCACACAGCCCGCAATTGCCCTCGCGCACCGCGTCGATCGCGCCCGGCTGGCGGAACCCCCAGATGTCGTTGATCAGGTCGGCGCCTGCGGCCAGTGCCGCGCGCATCACGGCCGGCTTGTAGGTATCGATCGACAGCGGCACGTTCAACGGGCGCAGCGCTTCGACAAGCGGGATCACGCGCGCGAGTTCCTCGTCGAGCGGCACCGGCGGTGCGCCGGGGCGCGTCGATTCGCCGCCGATATCGAGGAGATCGACGCCTTCGGCAATCATCCGCTCGGCCTGGCGCAGCGCATCGTCGCGCGCGAGGAAGCGGCCGCCGTCGGAGAACGAATCGGGCGTGGCGTTGAGAATGCCCATCACGAGCGGGCGCTCGAACGTCAGTTCGAAGCGGCCGCACAGGAGCGGCGCGGGAATTTGGGGGGAAACAGCGGAATCGGACACGGGCAACTGGCGTGAATGAATGCAAAACGGGCCGGTGTGAAGACACACCAGCCCGTGAACGGTGCTAAAGAGCGGAGATTATGCCGCCGGCGAAGCAGGCGCCGGTGCGTTGCCGGCCTTCACCTCGGCGCTGCTGCCGCCACCCGACGAATCGCCGCCGACAGCCGGCGAGCTCTTCGGGGAACGCGGCGGACGGCCTTCCATGATGTCGTTGATCTGATCGGCATCGATCGTCTCCCACTCCATCAGCGCGGCGGTCATCGCTTCGACCTTGTCGCGGTTTTCTTCGAGCAGGCGGCGCGCAAGGCCGTACTGTTCGTCGAGCACGCGGCGGATTTCCGAATCGACCTTCTGCTGCGTCGCTTCCGAAATCGTGCGCGTGAAGCCACGGCCGAACGGCGATGCATCGTTTTCGTCGTCGACGTAGACCATCGGCCCGAGCGCATCGGTCATGCCGAAACGGGCGACCATCGCGCGCGCCGTCTGGGTTGCCTTGTTGAAGTCGTCCGACGCACCGGTGCTGACGAGGTTCATGAACAACTCTTCCGCCACCCGGCCACCGAACAGGATCGCGAGGCGGTCCATCAGGTAGTCCTTCGAGTACGTTTCGTTGTCATGCTCCGGCAACTGCCACGTGACACCCAGCGCGCGACCGCGCGGAATGATCGTGACCTTGTGCACGGGGTCGGCCTTCGGCAGCAGCTTCGCGATCACCGCGTGGCCCGACTCGTGATAAGCGGTCGCACGCTTCGCTTCCTCGCGGATCACCGCCGACTTGCGCTCCGGACCCATGAAGATCTTGTCCTTCGCGTCCTCGAAATCCTGCATCTCGACGA
The DNA here is from genome assembly GCF_000466765.1 of Burkholderia sp. AU4i. NCBI lineage: Bacteria > Pseudomonadati > Pseudomonadota > Betaproteobacteria > Burkholderiales > Burkholderiaceae > Burkholderia > Burkholderia sp. AU4i. The sequence goes on from NZ_ASSI01000225.1 coordinate 3,178, forward strand.
TGCGCTTGCCGCGGCGTGCGGCGAACAGCGCGGCCTCGTTCACGAGGTTCGCGAGATCGGCGCCCGAGAAGCCCGGCGTGCCGCGCGCGATGACTGCCGCATCGACGTCGTTCGCGATCGGTACCTTGCGCAGGTGCACGCGCATGATCTGTTCGCGGCCGCGGATGTCCGGCAGGCCGACGTAGACCTGGCGGTCGAAACGGCCCGGACGCAGCAGCGCCTTGTCGAGCACGTCGGAACGGTTGGTTGCGGCGATCACGATCACGCCCGAGTTCGCCTCGAAGCCGTCCATCTCGACGAGCATCTGGTTCAGCGTCTGTTCGCGCTCGTCGTTGCCGCCGCCCATGCCGGCGCCGCGATGACGGCCGACCGCGTCGATTTCGTCGATGAACACGATGCACGGTGCATGCTTCTTCGCCTGCTCGAACATGTCGCGCACACGGGCCGCGCCGACGCCGACGAACATTTCGACGAAGTCCGAACCCGAGATGCTGAAGAACGGCACTTTCGCTTCACCCGCGATTGCGCGGGCCAGCAGCGTCTTGCCGGTACCCGGAGGGCCGACGAGCAGCACGCCGCGCGGAATGCGGCCGCCGAGCTTCTGGAATTTCTGCGGATCGCGCAGGAAGTCGACGAGCTCGGACACTTCTTCCTTCGCTTCGTCGCAGCCCGCGACGTCGGAGAAGTTCACCGCGTTGTTGTTCTCGTCGATCAGCCGCGCGCGGGATTTGCCGAACGAGAACGCGCCGCCTTTGCCGCCTCCCTGCATCTGCCGCATCATGTAGAACCAGAACACGATGATCAGGATCGTCGGCCCGAGGTAGTACAGCGCGGACATCAGCGCATTCGGCTCGTCGTCGGCCTTGCCGCTGACCTGCACGCCGTACTTCATCAGATCGCCAACCATCCAGATGTCGCCGGGCGACACGATCTGGTATTTCTGGCCATCAGCCGGAGTGACGGTGAGGTTGCGCCCCTGAACGATGACGTTCTTGACCTTGCCGTTCTTGGCGTCGTCCATGAACTGCGAATAGGACACGCCTTCCTGGACGCGGGGCTTGTCGAACTGCTTGAACACCGTAAACAGCACCAGTGCGATCACCAGCCACACCGCTGCCTTCGAAAACATATTGTTGTTCAAAGCACCACTCCTTCACTCGTAGACGAGCGCCTACATTTTCCTTGCGGCGCCCCTCGGTCATTCTAATCCAGTCCGACCACCCTCGCCATAAGCATTGACAACCGCCGCGATAGCGCTTCGCTTGTCTGGCAAGGGCCGGAGCCCGTTTGCGGCACCCCGCCGCGCATCAGCGCGGACGTTTCAGATGCCGACCCAAAATGAACGTTTCGGACGATTTGTCGCGGGACGCCTTCGGCTTGCGCGGCGCGACGGTCTTAAACTGCTGTTTGAATTTCTCGACGATCTGGCTGTAGCCGCTGCCGTGGAAACATTTCACGAGCAACGCACCATCCGGCTTCAGATGGTTCTGCGCGAATTCGAGCGCCAGATCGCAGAGATGCTCGATGCGCGCCGCGTCCGCCGAGGCCACGCCGGAGAGGTTGGGGGCCATGTCGGAAATAACAAGGTCCACCGCGCGACCTTCGAGCAATTCCTCGAGCTGGTGAAGCACGTCATCCTCGCGGAAGTCGCCCTGGAGGAAGTGGACGTCGGCGATCGGCTCCATGGGCAGGATGTCGAGCGCGACGATCGTGCCGTCGATGCCGCCTTCGCGCTCCGCATCGCGCTTCTTGCCCTGCGCGAGCTTGTTGCGGGCATACTGGCTCCAGCTGCCCGGCGTCGCGCCGAGATCGACGATCACCTGGCCCGGACGGATCAGCTTGTCCTGCTCGTCGATTTCCTTCAGCTTGTACGCGGCGCGCGCGCGATAGCCCTCCCGCTGCGCCATTTTGACGTAGGGGTCGTTGATGTGGTCGTGCAGCCAGTGCTGGTTGAAGCGGTTTTTTGCCATTCGAAAGAGAGATTGCTGCCAATTGCTTCGTGAAGCCGCGCTTTTAGCGGATAATACGCGTCTTCTTCGCGCGGCTGCGGCCCCTTTTCGGGCCCAAGCCGCGATTTTACGTGGTTTCGGCGCACGGCTGACGCGGTAACTACCCGCGATCGCTTTTCAGTCAGCGCGCCCTTATTTAGATTTCGACATTTCCATGCCCGCCCTTTCGCTTTCTCCCGCCGAGCGCTCCGCGCTGCGCTCCCAGGCCCATGCGCTCAAGCCCGTCGTGCTGATCGGCGCCGAAGGGCTGACCGACGCCGTGCTGAAGGAAATCAAGGTGCACCTCGACGCGCACCAACTGATCAAGATCCGCGTGTTCGGCGACGAGCGCGACGAGCGCATCGCGATCTACGACGAGATCTGCGATCGCCTGAGCGCGGCGCCGATCCAGCACATCGGCAAGCTGCTGGTGATCTGGAAGCCCGAAGCCGCCGTTGCGGCCCCGGCCCGCGGCCGTCGTGCCGGCACGCTGCCGAGCGCGGCCGAAGCCGTGGACGACAAGAAAGGCCGTGCCCCGCGCACCGTCAAGGTCGTCAAGGTGTCGCCGAACGCGAGCCCCGTGCGCCGTCCGCGGCCGGTCAAGGTCACGGTGCGCGGCAACGAGCGCGTGACGGCGGGCGGTACCGTGAAGCGTGCGAAAAAGCGCCAGGCCAGCACCAAGCGGCCGTACCAGGACAAGTAAGCATCGGGGCGGCACGGCTGCGCCGTCCCGCCACCCTGCCCGCGGGCCCGGCATCGACCGGGCCTGCGCGGCACACGCGTCAGGCGTCGCGCGCCGGCAGACGCCAGATCAGCATCAGCCCCAGTACGCTCTCGACGAGGTAGAACACGCTCGAGACGCCGTGCAGCATCCCGAAGCGGCTCGCATACGGCGAATTCGCGATATCGGTGCCCGCGTCCATCGCGGCGACCCGCAGCGCGTTCATGAACGGCTGCAGCGCAAAATACCCGACCAGCACACATACGACCATCGCGGCGACGACCCAGCGCACGCGGCGATATTCGCTGCTGCCGCGTCGAACCTGCTGGTTCGACAGCGCGAGCAGCAGCACGCCACATACGACACCGAGGATCGCCTCGATACGGAACAGCTGGGCGGCGACCGAACCGGCCGTCATCCGCTCCAGCGTCTTGAACAGCACGGGCGCGACCGCATACCCGATCGTCAGCAGGCTGCCGACCCACACGGCCGACAGCAGACGGAACACGCGATGCGGCATCGTGTCGCCCCGCTTCAGATGTAGCTGACCGAGATGATTTCGTATTCGCGCACGCCGCTCGGCGCCTGGACGGCCGCGACGTCGCCTTCGGACTTGCCGATCAGCGCACGCGCGATCGGCGAGCTGACCGAGATCAGGCCGTGATCGATATCGGCTTCGTCGTCGCCGACGATCTGGTACTTGACGGTGTCGCCCGACTCGAGATCCTCGAGTTCGACGGTCGATGCGAAAACCACGCGGCCTTCGGCGTCGAGCACGGTCGGATCGATGACCTGCGCGGCCGACAGCTTCGATTCGATTTCCGCGATACGACCCTCGATGAAGCCCTGCTTTTCCTTCGCGGCATCGTATTCGGCGTTTTCGGACAGGTCGCCCTGTGCGCGGGCCTCCGCGATCGCGTTGATCACGGCCGGCCGCTCGACGGACTTGAGGCGCTGCAATTCATCGCGCAGTTGCTCTGCGCCACGCTTTGTCAACGGAATGGTGCTCATAAACGGCTCAATCGCTAAAAACGGCTATAAAAAAAATCACCGCGATTAAGCGCGTTTCCGATGCACTGGAAACACCGCCTAATCGCGGCACGTGTTGCTTCGACAGGTAACTGACTGCTTAGTTTAGGCGAGCGTGAAGACCTTGTAAATCATAGACTTCCAGATCCTTCAGGTAGCGCAAGCCTTCGACGGCCGCGCGCGCGCCCGACATCGTCGTGTAGTACGTGACCTTGTGCGCCTGCGCGCTCATGCGGATCGAACGCGAATCGGCGATCGCCTGGCGCGTTTCGTCGACGGTCGTGAACACGAGTGCGATCTCGCCGTTCTTGATCATGTCGACGATGTGCGGACGGCCGTCCTTCACCTTGTTCACGACCTTCACCGGCACGCCGGCCGCTTCGATCGCGGCAGCCGTGCCCTTCGTCGCGACGATCGGGTAGCCGAGGTCGTGCAGCATGCGCGCGACTTCGACCGCCTTCGGTTTATCCGCATCCATCACGGTCAGCAGCACCGTGCCCGACTCCGGCAGGCGCGAACCGGCCGCGAGCTGCGACTTGAACAGCGCTTCGCCGAACGTCTGGCCGACGCCCATCACTTCGCCGGTCGAACGCATTTCAGGGCCGAGGACCGGGTCGACGGTCGGGAACTTGACGAACGGGAACACCGCTTCCTTCACGCTGAAGTACGGCGGCTCGACTTCCTTCGTCACGCCCTGCTGCGCGAGCTTCTGGCCGACCATCGCGCGCGCCGCGATCTTCGCGAGCGGCAGGCTGGTCGCCTTCGACACGTACGGCACCGTGCGCGATGCGCGCGGGTTCACTTCCAGCACGTAGATGATGTCCTGCTTCGAACCGTCAGCCTGCGGCACCTGCTGGATCGCGAACTGCACGTTCATCAGGCCGACCACGTTCAGCGCCTTCGCCATCGCGCCCGTCTGACGCTTCAGTTCGGCCACGGTCTCCTTCGACAGCGAGTACGGCGGCAGCGAGCATGCCGAGTCGCCCGAGTGGACGCCCGCCTGCTCGATGTGCTCCATCACGCCGCCGATGAACACGGCTTCGCCGTCGCAGATGCAGTCGACGTCGCACTCGATCGCATCGTTCAGGAAGCGGTCGAGCAGCACCGGCGAATCATTCGACACCTTCACGGCCTCGCGCATGTAGCGCTCGAGGTCGCGCGGCTCGTGGACGATTTCCATCGCGCGGCCGCCCAGCACGTACGACGGACGCACGACCAGCGGATAGCCGATTTCGTCGGCCAGCGCGAGCGCTTCGTCTTCGGCGCGCGCGGTGCGGTTCGGCGGCTGGCGCAGGCCGAGGTCCTGCAGCAGCTTCTGGAAGCGTTCGCGGTCTTCGGCCGCGTCGATCATGTCCGGCGACGTGCCGACGATCGGCACGCCGTGCGCCTCGAGGTCGAGCGCGAGCTTCAGCGGCGTCTGGCCGCCGTACTGGACGATCACGCCGACCGGCTTTTCCTTGTCGACGATCTCGAGCACGTCTTCGAGCGTCAGCGGCTCGAAGTACAGGCGGTCGGACGTGTCATAGTCGGTCGACACCGTTTCCGGGTTGCAGTTGACCATGATCGTTTCGTAGCCGTCCTCGCGCATCGCGAGCGCCGCGTGCACGCAGCAGTAGTCGAACTCGATGCCCTGGCCGATCCGGTTCGGGCCGCCGCCCAGCACCATGATCTTCTTGTTGGTGGTCGGCTGCGCCTCGCACTCTTCCTCGTAGGTCGAGTACATGTACGCGGTTTTCGTCGCGAACTCGGCCGCGCACGTGTCGACGCGCTTGTAGACCGGACGCACGTTGAGTTCGATGCGGCGCTTGCGGACGTCTTCCGGCGTCGCGCCGAGCAGCTTCGCGAGGCGGCGGTCGGAGAAGCCGCTCTGCTTCAGGTAGCGCAGCTCGTCGAACGTCAGCGATGCGAGCGTGCGGCCTGCGAGCGCCTTTTCCTTCAGGATGATCTGCTCGATCTGCTCGAGGAACCACGGGTCGATCGCGGTTTCCGCGAAGATTTCCTCGGCCGTCATGCCGATGCGGAACGCATCACCGACGTACCAGATGCGGTCCGGGCCCGGCTCGTGGATCTCGATCGCGATCTCGTCACGGTTGGTCGACTTCTCGTCGAGACCGTCGACACCGACTTCGAGGCCGCGCAGCGCCTTCTGGAACGATTCCTGGAACGTACGGCCGATCGCCATCACCTCGCCGACCGACTTCATCTGCGTGGTCAGGCGCGAGTCGGCTTCACGGAACTTCTCGAACGCGAAACGCGGGATCTTCGTGACGACGTAGTCGATGGTCGGCTCGAACGACGCCGGCGTCTGGCCGCCGGTGATTTCGTTCTTCAGCTCGTCGAGCGTGTAGCCGACGGCCAGCTTCGCCGCGACCTTCGCGATCGGGAAGCCGGTAGCCTTCGACGCGAGCGCCGACGAACGCGACACGCGCGGGTTCATTTCGATGACGACCATGCGGCCGTCCTTCGGGTTGATCGAGAACTGCACGTTCGAGCCGCCCGTGTCGACGCCGATCTCGCGCAGCACCGCGAGCGATGCGTTACGCAGGATCTGGTATTCCTTGTCGGTGAGCGTCTGCGCCGGCGCGACCGTGATCGAGTCGCCGGTGTGCACGCCCATCGGGTCGAGGTTCTCGATCGAGCAGACGATGATGCAGTTGTCGGCGCGGTCGCGCACGACTTCCATCTCGTATTCCTTCCAGCCCAGCAGCGACTCTTCGATCAGCAGCTCGCGCGTGGGCGACAGGTCGAGACCGCGCTTGCAGATCTCCTCGAACTCTTCGCGGTTGTACGCGATGCCGCCGCCCGAGCCGCCGAGCGTGAACGACGGACGGATCACGACCGGGTAGCCGCTGCCGCCGGTGCCGGCCATGATCTCGGCGTGCACCTGGGTCGCTTCTTCCATCGAGTGCGCGATGCCCGACTTCGCGGAACCGAGACCGATCTTGGTCATCGCTTCCTTGAACTTCTGGCGGTCTTCCGCCTTGTCGATCGCTTCCGGCGACGCGCCGATCAGCTCGACGCCGAACTTCTCGAGCACGCCGTGGTGGTGCAGGTCGAGCGCGCAGTTCAGCGCGGTCTGGCCGCCCATCGTCGGCAGGATCGCGTCCGGGCGCTCCTTCTCGATGATGCGTGCGACGACTTCCCACGTGATCGGCTCGATGTAGGTCACGTCGGCCGTGTTCGGGTCGGTCATGATCGTCGCCGGGTTGCTGTTGACGAGAACGACCTTGTAGCCCTCCTCACGCAACGCCTTGCAAGCCTGCGCGCCCGAATAGTCGAACTCGCACGCCTGGCCGATGATGATCGGGCCGGCGCCGATGATGAGGATGCTCTTGATGTCTGTGCGTTTTGGCATGGCTTGTGAATTCAATAAGTAATCGTTGTCGTGGGTCGGCCGGCTGCGCTCAGCTCATCGTGGCGAGCGCGAGCTTCACCGAGAAACCGATGAACAGGCCGCCCACGCTGCTCGCCGCGCCTGCTGCAAGCTTGCGGCGGCGGCGGAAGTGCTCGGCGAGCCGCGCACCCGCGAAGATCAGCGTGCTCAGGTACAGGAAGCTCGCGCATTGCGCGATCGCCCCGAGCACGACGAACGACAGCGCGGGATGCGGGAATGCCGGGTCGACGAACTGGATGAAGAACGAGATGAAGAACAGGATCGCCTTCGGATTCAGCAGGCTCACGATCAGCGCCTTGCGGAACGGACGCTCGCCGTCGACCGCGGGCGGTGCATCGGCCGGCGCATCGGCGCGCGCGCGCAGCTTCTGCCACGCGCTGCGCAGCATGCCGGTGCCGATGTAGAGCAGATACGCGGCGCCGCCGTACTTGACGACGGAGAACAGCAGCGGGTTCGCCTTCAGCAGCGACGCGACGCCGGCGGCGGACAGCACCATCAGCACCGTGTCGCCGACGAACACGCCGCACGCCGCGCGATAGCCGGCCTTCACGCCGCGCTGCGCCGCGAGCGACAGCACGTACATCGAGTTCGGCCCCGGCAGCAGGATGATGAAGATCACGCCGAACACGTAGGTCCAGATATCCGTGATGCCGAGTGCGTGGCCGAACATGATGCGAATCTCCCGTCCTTCGGTTGCGTCGGTTGCGTTAAGCGTTGCGCTGCTTCGCCGCGTCCATCAGCGCGGTGAAGCGGTCGAACAGATAGCCGATGTCGTGCGGGCCGGGCGACGCTTCCGGGTGGCCCTGGAAGCAGAATGCCGGCTTGTCGGTCAGCTCGAAGCCCTGCAGCGTGCCGTCGAACAGCGACACGTGCGTCACGCGCGCGTTGGCCGGCAGCGAATCCGCATCGACCGCGAAGCCGTGGTTCTGCGACGTGATCACCACGCGGCCGTCGCCGAGATCCTTCACCGGGTGGTTCGCGCCGTGGTGGCCCGTCTTCATCTTCAGCGTCTTCGCGCCGACCGCGAGGCCCATGATCTGGTGACCCAAGCAGATGCCGAAGGTCGGCACGCCGCGCTCGATGAACTGCTTCGTGGCCGCGATCGCGTAGTCGCACGGTTCCGGATCGCCGGGGCCGTTCGACAGGAAAATGCCGTCCGGATTCAGCGCGAGCGCATCTTCCGCGCTCGCCTCGGCCGGCAGCACCGTCACGTGGCAGCCGCGTTCCGCGAGCATGCGCAGGATGTTGTACTTGACGCCGAAATCGTACGCGACGACACGGTACTTCGGCGCTTCCTGCATGCCGTAGCCGCCTTCGAGGCGCCATTCGGTCTGCTTCCACTCGAACGGCTTCGTGGTCGACACGACCTTCGCGAGATCCATGCCCGCGAGACCCGGGAACGAGCGCGCGAGTTCGATCGCCTTCGCTTCGTCGCCCGAGCCCGTCAGGATGCAGCCGTTCTGCGCGCCCTTGTCGCGCAGGATGCGGGTCAGCTTGCGGGTGTCGATGCCGGCGATCGCGACGACGCCTTCGTCGCGCAGGTAGTCGCCGAGCGTGCGGTCCATGCGGAAGTTCGATGCGAGCGTGGGCAGATCACGGATGATCAGGCCGGCGGCATGGACTTTCGTGGCTTCGACATCTTCGGCGTTGACGCCGACGTTGCCGATATGCGGATAGGTGAGCGTGACGATCTGGCGCGAGTAGCTCGGGTCAGTCAGGATTTCCTGATAGCCGGTGATCGCGGTATTGAACACGACTTCGCCGATCGTGTGGCCTTCGGCCCCGATCGAATAACCACGAAAGACCGTGCCGTCGGCGAGTGCAAGCAAGGCGGGAGTAAAAGACGGCAACACGGGAGGCTCCTTGGGGAACACCCTGCTGCCGACCTGTTTACCCTGCCGCGCGAGCGCCGCGCTGCGTGGGCGCGCGTGGTCGCTTGCTGGACGCGGCCTGCGTTGTCGTGACGCGAACCCGGCGCGTGGCGCACGAGGCTTCGCGGCATCGCCCGGCAGGCGGCGTGCGGCGGATGAACGGGATGTATGAGGTAGGCGCTAGGGTGCGAGGTTGATCAGCACAAACTTTCAAATTATAGCCTGAAAATGACCTTATCTTCAATTGATATGGCCGTCCGATCGTGCGTGCGCGACGCGCGGCGACGCGAAGCAGCGCGCTGCGGCCCCGTTTTACGCGGCCGCCCTGCCCCGAGCGTACCGCCGGATCAGTGCACTTGGCCAGCGCCGCGCGCGGGCCATACGTACCAGACCGCGCTCGCGAGTTGCAGCGCGAGCAACACGCCCCATGCGGTGAAGTGCGCGGCGGCCGGATAGCGCCCGTCGACCGCGGGCCAGTGCGACAGCACCGCGCCGACACCGATCTGGAACGCAAAGATCAGCAGGAAGATCACGAGCGTGAGCGTCGTGTTCGCGCGGCCGATCAGATGCGCGGGAAAATGCCCGGCCATCACCGCGTAGGTCAGGATGCCGACGCCGCCGAACATTCCGTATGCGGCCCACAGAACGGCAGGCGGCAACGGCACGCGCGCCACGATCGCAGCCTGCGTCGCGACGAACAACGCCATGCCGATGCCGCAGAACGCGTACACGGACACGCCGCGCCGCTCGAGCACGCGCGCCGCGGCGCCGAAGCCGACGCAGCCGGCCATCATCGCGAAGCCGAGCACCGACACGAGGCGCGCCGCATGCGGCGCATCGAACCCCGCGACGTCGCGCAGGTACGGCCCGACCCACAGCGACTGCATCGCGTAGAACACCCCCTGCGTGACGACGGAGAACGACGAGATCTTCCAGAACGCACGGCTGCCCAGGATATGCCACGTGCCCTTGAACTGGCTGACGAGCCCACCCTGGTGACGCACCTGCTTCGCCTCCGGCGCGCCCAGGCCGATCGACGCCGCGACGGCCACCGTCAGCACCGCGAGGCCGAAACAGATCGCGCGCCAGCTCGTCCAGCCGAGCAGCCAGGTCAGCGGCGAGCCGACCATCACGCCGCCGAGGCCGCCCACGGCCATCACGAGACCGTTCACGAGCGGTAGCCGGCCGACCGGGAAATGCTGCGCGAGCGCCTTGAACGCCGCGCCGAGACACACCGACACGCCGACGCCGATCAGCAGCCGGCCGACCATCATCGTGCCGAGGCTGTGCGCGGCGCCGAACACGGCCGCACCGGCGGCCGCGAACAGCAGCATGCCGGCCGTCACGCGGCGCGGGCCGAAGTGATCGAGCATCACGCCGGCCGGGATCTGCGCGCCCGCGAAGCCGAGAAAATAAAGGCTCGTGAGCAGGCCGAGATCCGCGGCCGACAACCCGAGCTCGTGCGTGACGAACGGCGCGAAGCCCAGATTGACGCCGCGAAACACATACGACACGAAATACCCGACCGAAAACAGCGCGAGCACCCTCACCTGCACCGACGACATCGTCTCTCCTTGTTATATGAAGGCATTCAAGGCGGCACCCCCGCGCCGCGCACAAACAAAAACGCCGTCACCTCGGTGACGGCGTTTCATCGCATTTCGTCGGATGATAACGCAATCGCACGAACCGGGCCGGCCGCGCGACGCGCTCGCAACTGCGTTACTTCTTCTTGCCCTTTTGCGTTGCGGCCTTGGCCGGCGCCGCTTTCGTCGCTTTCGTCGATTTGGCCGCCGGTTTCGCCGCGCCGCGCTTCGCGCCATGCGACTTGCCGCCCACCGCCAGGCTCGCGCGCTCGATGTGCGCACCGGCGGCCGACGTCGCGATCCGTTCCGGACCGGGCTCCGCCGGCACCGAACGGCCGACCGGCACGTGCAGCACGAGCGCCTGGCCCGGCATCACGAGATCGCGGTGCGTGCGGTTCCACGCCTTGAGCTGGCCGACCGACACGCCATAGCGGCCGGCGATCGCCGCCATCGACTGCTTGCGGCGCACGCGGATCAGCATCTTGCGCGTGTCGGGCACATCGGGTTCCATCGCGAGCGCGCCGTTTTCGGCGACGTCGGCGCTGATGTCCTCGTCGTCGTCATCGCCGCGCGGCACGACGATCGTCGAGCCCGGCTTCAGGCGCATGCCGGCCGGAATCTTGTTGATCGACATCAGCGTATCGGCGTCCACGCCGATCTTCTCGGCGATCGCGGCCGGCCGTGCGCGTTCGCTGACCGTATAGGTGGTCCACGACGAAAGCTGGCCATTGTAGGCTTTCAGGTTCTTCTCGAACGCCGACGCGTTGTCGAACGGCAGCAGGATCTGCGGCTCGGTCGCGCCGAGGATCACCGGCTTCGAGAACGACGGGTTCAGCGAGCGGAATTCGTCGAGCGACAGGTTCGCGAGCTTCGCGGCGACCGCCACGTCGATGTCGCGCGACGTCGTGACCGTCACGAAATACGGGTGGTTCGGGATGTCCGGCAGCGTCAGGCCATACTGCTGCGGGCTCGCGATGATGTTCTTCACCGCCTGCAGCTTCGGCACGTAATTACGCGTCTCGTTCGGCATCCGCAGGTTCTGGTAGTCGGTCGGCAGGCCGGCCGCCTGGTTGCGCGCGATCGCACGCTGCACGTTGCCCTCGCCCCAGTTGTACGCGGCCAGCGCGAGATACCAGTCGCCGAACATGTCATGCAGACGCGACAGGTAGTCGAGCGCGGCGCTCGTCGACGCGAGCACGTCGCGGCGCTCGTCCTGCCACATGTTGCGCTTCAGGTTGTAGGTACGGCCCGTGCCGGGCATGAACTGCCACATGCCGGCCGCCTTCGCGACCGACAGCGCCTGCGGGTTGTACGCGGACTCGATGAACGGCAGCAGCGCGAGCTCGGTCGGCATGTGACGCGCCTCGAGCTCCTCGACGATGTGATACAGGTACTTCTGCGAGCGCTCGGTCATGCGCTGCACGTAGTCGGGCCGCTGCGTGTACCAGGTCGTCTGCATGTCGACGAGGTCGCTCTGCAGGTCGGGCATCTGGAAGCCGCGGCGGATGCGCCCCCAGAGATCGGAGTCTGCACTGGTCAGGTCGCCGACGGATTGCTTGTCGACGTCGACAGTTTCTTTGGCGGTGGCTGATTTACGGAGGTAGTTGGACGTCGCCTGCGAATCGGCGGCGTTGTTGGCGACAGGGGCCTGGCTCGCACAAGCGGCGAGCAGCAGAACCACCATCGCACTCAATATAAGTCGCATGAAAATCTCGGCTTCCGACGGCTGGAAATTGCAGGCGATACTACGGAAGTGCGTGCTTCACGTCAATAAAAACACCGAAAACTCAGCGAAATCCTACATTTGGAGCAATTTTTACAGACACCGCTTGAGCTTTGGAGTCCTCCGGAAATCGTCATCGGAACCGGTTTTTCCACTCGCGCATCAGCGTGAATGCCGTCAGACGATCCGGCACCGTTTCATGCAACTCGGCCTCGAGCGTGGCATGAATCGCCGCGCTGTCCGACCGCATGAACGGGTTAACGGCACGCTCGTGAGCAATCGTAGTAGGCAGCGTCGGCACGCCGCGCGCGCGCAGCGCCTGCGCTTCGTCGCGCCACGCAGCGAGCGCCGCATTGCCGGGCTCGCATGCGAGCGCGAAGCGAATATTGGACAGCGTGTATTCGTGGGCACAATGCACGCGCGTGTCGCCCGGCAGTGCGGCGAGCGCGTCGAGCGACGCGAGCATCTGCGCGGGCGTGCCCTCGAACAGGCGCCCGCAGCCGCACGAGAACAGCGTGTCGCCGCAGAACACGTGCGGCGCCGCGTTGCGCGGCCCGGCCGCCTGGAAATAGGCGATGTGGCCGCGCGTGTGACCGGGCACGTCGAGTACGTCGAAGGCGACGGACGGTGCGTCGAGCGTCACGCGATCGCCGCCTGCCAGCGGCCGCGTGACCACGCCGATCGCCTCGGCCGCGGGGCCGTAAACCGCGAGCGGAGCATCGTCCGGTTGGCTATCGCGCAGTGCCGCGACACCGCCGACGTGGTCGGCATGATGGTGCGTGAGTAAAATAGCGGTCAACCGCCAGCCTCGTTCGGCAAGAACCCGGCGCACCGGCGCGGCTTCACCCGGATCGACGGCGATCGCATCGCGGCCGTCCGAGACGAGCCAGATATAGTTGTCATCGAATGCCGGAACCGGCACGTATTCCAGCTCGTTCATGGGCGCGCAATCATCGTTATGTCTGACCGTCAAATTATAGACTGGCCCGCCTGGACCGACTCGCCTCCCGGCCGCTACGTGCTGGGCTGGGAGCAGGCGCAGCTCGACCGGATCGTGTCCGACGTCTTCGGGTTCCACGCGCTGCAGCTCGGCCTGCCGCAACTCGACGCGCTGCGCGAGAACCGCATGCCGTATCGCGGCCTCGTGCTCGACCCGGCGAGCGGCGCGAGCGCGCCCTATCAATATCCGTGGGCCCGCGAAGCCCATTCGCCCGAGCATGCGCCCGCCGATCGCAGCACGACCTGGTGCGACCTGCTCGACCTGCCGTTCGAGTCGCAGAGCGTCGACCTGATCGTGATGCCGCACACGCTCGAATTCACGTCCGATCCGCACCGCCTGCTGCGCGAGGCCGAGCGCGTGCTGATGCCGGAAGGTCAGCTCGTGATCACCGGTTTCAATTCGCTCAGCCTGTGGGGGATGCGGCAATCGTTCGGGCGCATGGCGAACCGTCCGTTCGTGCCGGCCACGCGCGACCAGATCGCATTCATCCGGCTCAAGGACTGGATCAAGCTGCTAGGCTTCGACCTCGAACGCGGCCGCTTCGGCTGCTACCGGCCGCCGCTCGTCACCGACAAGTGGCTGGCCCGCTACGGCTTCATGGAAGCCGCCGGCGACCGCTGGTGGCCGATCTTCGGCGCCGTCTACATGGTGACGGCCGTCAAGCGCGTGCGCGGCATGCGCCTCGTCGGCCAGATCCGGATGAAGAAACCCGTGCTCGCACCGGGCCTGACGCCGGCGGCCTCCCCGACCACCCATCAAGAACATTCATGACAATCGATACGATCGACATCTATACCGACGGCGCCTGCAAGGGCAACCCCGGCCCCGGCGGCTGGGGCGCATTGATGCGCTACGGCGACAAGGAAAAGGAGCTGTTCGGCGGCGAGCCGAACACGACCAACAACCGCATGGAGCTGATGGGCGTGATCGCCGCGCTCGAAGCGCTGAAGCGGCCGTGCCAGGTGATCGTGCACACCGATTCGCAATACGTGCAGAAAGGCATCAGCGAGTGGATCCACGGCTGGAAGAAGAAAGGCTGGGTCACCGCGGCGAAGACGCCCGTGAAGAACGCCGACCTGTGGAAGCGGCTCGACGCGCTCGTCGCGCAGCACGAGGTCGAGTGGCGCTGGGTCAAGGGCCACGCGGGCCATCCCGAAAACGAGCGCGCGGATGCGCTCGCGAATCGCGGCGTCGAATCGCTCACGGCCTGAACGCGGGCCGCCCCCTGTTTCCTACGTTTTCCCCGACATGCGCCAGATCATTCTCGATACCGAAACCACCGGCCTGAACGCCCGCACGGGCGACCGCCTCATCGAAATCGGCTGCGTCGAGCTGCTGAACCGGCGGCTCACCGGCAACAACCTGCACTTCTACGTGAACCCCGAGCGCGACAGCGATCCGGGCGCGCTGGCGGTGCACGGCCTCACGACCGAATTCCTCAGCGACAAGCCGAAATTCGCGGAAGTCGCCGACCAGATCCGCGACTTCGTGAAGGACGCCGAGCTGATCATCCACAATGCGCCGTTCGACCTTGGCTTTCTCGACGCGGAATTCGCGCGGCTCGGCCTGCCGCCGTTCACCGAACATTGCGGCGGCGTGATCGACACGCTCGTGCAGGCCAAGCAGATGTTCCCCGGCAAGCGCAACTCGCTCGACGCGCTGTGCGACCGCTTCGGCATCAGCAACGCGCACCGTACGCTGCACGGCGCACTGCTCGACTCGGAACTGCTCGCCGAGGTCTATCTCGCGATGACGCGCGGCCAGGACAGCCTCGTGATCGACATGCTCGACGACGTGGGTGCCGACGGCGGCGCGGCAAACGGCCAGCGCGTGTCGCTCGCCGCGCTCGACCTGGCCGTGGTGGCCGCGAGCGACGACGAGCTCGCCGCGCACCAGGCGCAGCTCGACGAGCTCGACAAGTCGGTCAAGGGCACCTGCGTATGGCGCCTGTCCGCCGACGCGGGCGCCGCCGAAGCGGCCTGAAACACGCGGCACGCGCCGCGGCCGCGCTCACCCGCGCGGCTGCAGCGCGATGACCGCCATTCCGCCGAGCGCGAGTGCCGCGCCGGCCACGTCCCAGCGGGTCAGCGCGACGCCGTCGACCACCCGCAGCCAGACCAGCGCCACCGCGATGTACACGCCGCCGTACGCCGCATAGGTGCGCCCCGCCGCACTCGGGTGCAGCGTCAGCAGCCACGCGAACAACGCGAGCGACAGCGCGGCCGGCAGCAGCAGCCACACCGGCCGCCCCTCCTTCAGCACGAGCCACGGCAGGTAACAGCCGACGATTTCGGCCAGCGCGGTGGCGGCGAACAACGCCGCGATCCTCATCAGTTCGGTCATCCGGTTCCTCGTGAATTCGCCCCCGTCACCGCGAGGCGGCACGGCCCCCCCGCGCGCCGCCGATCATACCCGAGCCGCCCCCGCCGAACGCCCCGCCAGACGGGCGTTTCCCGGCAATTTGCACGATCGTCCGTCATCGTGCTATCATGTCGCCTGTTTCAACATTCAATCTCTGTCTATTCGATTTCGAGAGAAGTCCGTCCGCGCGTTGCGGGCCGGCCCTTCGACCGAAATTGCACCCACAGGAAAGCCCGCCCGACAGGCCCGCTTTTCTCGTTTCGTTGCCCCTCCGGGGCGCTTGCCGGAACGCCGGACATCGTCCGCACCGGCATCTGCCGCTTGCATCACGCGGCCCATTCTTCATGAGCGCACTGTCGCGACGGCCCATCGGGCCCGCGTCGAAGCAGCCCCTTACGGCCCTTTACCGCCGCTTGTGCAGTAAGTGCTTAATGGTCTGCCCCGACGCGCCGCACGCGATACCGCGCTCGCCGGCAAACCGTGTCGGACGGCCCGCCCGTTCGGCGCAGTCAAAGGAGTGCATGACCTTGACCGCAACACACGTCAGCCCGACCGCTGCCTCTTCCTCCGCTTCGTCGTCCGGCGAAGCCCCGCTCGTCGCGGACGACATCACCGTCGTCGACCAGAGCCTGCTCAAGCGCGCCGTCAGCGCGATGGCCATCGGCAATGCGATGGAATGGTTCGACTTCGGCGTCTACAGCTACATCGCCGTCACGCTCGGCAAGGTGTTCTTTCCGTCCAGCAGCCCGTCCGCGCAGCTGCTCGCCACCTTCGGCACGTTCGCGGCCGCCTTCCTCGTGCGCCCGCTCGGCGGCATGGTGTTCGGCCCGCTCGGCGACCGCATCGGCCGCCAGCGCGTGCTCGCCGCCACGATGATCATGATGGCCGTCGGCACCTTCGCGATCGGCCTGATCCCCAGCTACGCGTCGATCGGCATCATGGCCCCCGTGCTGCTGCTCGTCGCCCGTCTCGTGCAGGGTTTCTCGACCGGCGGCGAATACGGCGGCGCGGCCACCTTCATCGCCGAGTTCTCGACCGACAAGCGCCGCGGCTTCATGGGCAGCTTCCTCGAATTCGGCACGCTGATCGGCTATGTGATGGGTGCCGGTGTCGTCGCGCTGCTCACCGCGTCGCTGTCGCAGGAGGCGCTGCTGTCGTGGGGCTGGCGTGTGCCGTTCCTGATCGCCGGCCCGCTCGGCCTGATCGGCCTGTACATCCGGATGAAGCTCGAGGAAACGCCGGCGTTCAAGCGCCAGGCGGAGGAGCGCGAAGCGCAGGACAAGGCCGTGCCGAAGGCGCGCTTCCGCGAAACGCTGATGCGCAACTGGCGTGCACTGCTGCTGTGCGTCGGCCTCGTGCTGATCTTCAACGTGACCGACTACATGGTGCTGTCGTACCTGCCGAGCTTCATGTCGTCGACGCTGCATTTCGACGAATCGCACAGCCTCGTGCTCGTGCTGATCGTGATGGTGCTGATGATGCCGCTGACGCTCGCCGCCGGCCGCCTGTCCGACCGGATCGGCCGCAAGCCCGTGATGCTCGCCGGCTGCGTCGGCCTGCTCGTGCTGTCGATTCCGTCGATGATGCTGATCCATGCCGGCACCACGGCATCGGTGTTCAGCGGCCTGCTGATCCTCGGCGTGCTGCTGTCGTGCTTTACCGGCGTGATGCCGTCGGCGCTGCCGGCCCTGTTCCCGACCGAGATCCGCTACGGCGCGCTCGCAATCGGCTTCAACGTGTCGGTGTCGCTGTTCGGCGGCACGACGCCGCTGGTCACCGCGTGGCTCGTCGACGTCACGCACAACCTGATGATGCCCGCGTACTACATGATGGGCGCCGCCGTGATCGGCATCGTGTCGGTCGTCGCGCTCGCCGAAACCGCACGCCAGCCGCTCAAGGGCTCGCCGCCGGCCGTCGCGACGCGCCGCGAAGCGCACCAGCTCGTGCGCCAGATGCGCGAGGACGACGATTCGGGCATGTACCCTGCCGTGTCGACCGCACGCGCCTGAGCATCGCCCATGAAAAACCCCGGCCGAAGCCGGGGCTCGATCGAATCCGATCCGCCCGACCGGCTCGCGCCGGCCGGGCTTTTTTTCATCTCCTCGCCGCGTACGCGTTCATGCTTGCGCTTCGCAATGGCGGCAGAACAGCAGTGCGCGCGATCGCGACACGGCCGCCTGTGCACCACGCGTCGCGACGATCAGCCCGACCTGACCGAGATTGAAATCGCGCTCGACCATCAACTGCGTCAGCGCGGCAAGCGGCAACACGACGGACGGGTGGTACAGGCTCGATTCGATCAGGGTTCGCATCATCAGCTCCATCAGGCAAGGCGTCATTCGATGGAGTGGATTCTAGGGATCGGCGCCCGCCGGATAAACCGCGCGAATGCGAAGTCACTTGTCAGCCGCGGAGAACAATCGGCCGACGCTTGCCTGGCAAGGCCCGGCGGGCAGCCGGCAGCGGCCCGCAGCAGCCGGATGGCCCGCCGGCGGGCCTACGCGAGCGGCGTTTCGACGAAGGCCGGCAGCGCTTCCGCCCGCGCGGAATGCGCGGCGAGCGCCGGATAACGGGCCGGATCGATCCGCGCGAGCACCGGGTAGTCGGCCGCCATGAACTGCGTGAAGCGCCATGCGACCGCCACCGTCACGTCGGACTGCAGCAGGCGCGCGCCGCCGAACCAGCCGTTCGCGGCGGCGACGAGCGGCTCCAGTGCACCGTACGCGCCCTCGATCTGGCTCAGCACGCGCTCGAGCCACGGCGCGTGCTGCTTGTCGGCCGGACGCAGCGCCAGCTCGCAGACCACCTGCACGCTCTTCTCGGCGGCCGCCAGCGCAAAACCGACCGGCACGAGCGTGTTCAGGCGCGCGGCGGCATCCTCGGGCAGCAGCCGCCGCTCGGGCGCGACCCGATGATCCAGATAATCGACGATCAGCGACGAATCCATCAGCGTCGCACCGTCGTCGGTCACGAGCGTCGGCGCCTTGACGACCGGATTGATCGCCCTGAACTGCTCGATATGACGGAACACCGAGATCGACTCGTGTTCGAACGGGAGGTCGAGCAGCTTCGCCGAAATGGCGACACGGCGCACGAACGGGGAATCCAGCATGCCGATCAGCTTCATCGCAAACGCTCCGCTTGAGGGTATGGGATCGACGACTGTAGCAGCGCCGCAGGGCTTCGCCTAGCGCCCCCGTGCGTTTGATGCGCATCAGCCGGCCGCACGCGGGGCTCACGTTGTCCGGCCACAGTGACCATAATGCAAGTTCACGCCCCTTCCGCCCCAAGGTTCGCCATGTGGTACGCCCTCGTCGAGCAGCAGCGGGAATGGATGCGCGCCTGGCGCGCGGCCACGCGGCATGCGTTCGACGCGTGGCCCGCGGCGACGCTGCCGCACGCCGCATCGTCGTGCTACGACGACCTGTTCGAGCCGCTGCTCGGGCCGCCGGGCGAGCCCCCGCACTTCGACATCGGGTGGCCGGCCGTCGGCGAGCACATCGTCGCGCGCACGCCGTTCTGCGACCTGCGGCGCTTCACGCGCGTCGATGCGCGGCGCACGGTACTGCTGTGTGCGCCGCTCGCCGGGCATGCGGCCGTGATGATGCGGGAAACCGTCGAGACGCTGCTCGCGGACGGCGACGTCTGCGTGACCGACTGGCGCAATGCGCGCGACGTGCCGCTCGCGGCGGGCCGCTTCGGGCTCGACGAATATGTCGCGACGCTCGACGGCTTCGTCGACGGGCTCGCGCACGACGACCGGCCGCTGCATGTCGTCGCCGTGTGCCAGGCAACCGTGCCGGTGCTCGGCGCGCTCGCGCTGCGCGCCGCTCGCGGCCTCGCGCCGCCCGCGAGCGTCACGCTGATCGGCGGCCCGCTCGACGCGCGCCGGAATCCGAGTGCGCTCGGCACCGCCGCCGCGGCCCATTCGCTGGGCTGGTGCCGCCGCCACCTGATCGATGTCGTGCCGCCGGGTTTCGCGGGGCATGGCCGCCACGTGTTTCCCACCTATCTGCAGCAGGGCGAGATCGCGCTCGTGTACCCGCAGCGCTTCCTGTCGCTGATCGAAGCGTACGCGCTGGCCGCGTCGCGCTTCGACATGACCGGGCTCGCCGGCGCACGGCGTGCGCTGCTCGAATACACGGCGCTGCTCGACATGCCGGCCGAGTATTTCCTCGACACGATCGACATCGTGTTCCAGCGCATGAGCCTCGCGGTCGGTACCTGGGACGTGGGTGGGCAGCGCGTCGAGCCGGCCGCGCTGCGCGGCGTCGCACTGCTGACCGTCGAAGGCGCATGCGACGCGGTCACGGGCGCCGGCCAGACGCATGCAGCGCTCGACATGTGCAGCGGCCTCGCCGACGACGAGCGCTACCGCGTCGACATCGGCGACTGCGATCACTACGGGTTGTTTACCGGGGTGCGCTGGCGCGGGGAGGTCCATCCGATGCTGCAGCGCCTGTTCGCGTGGGCCGAAACACGCCGCCCTCACCCCCGCCCCCGCCCGCGCCGCATCAGGCGCACGTGATGCCGTGTCTCAGGGCCGGGCCGCGTCCAGCAATGCGCGTACCTCGTCGTCGCTCGTCTGCTCGAAGCGCGCGTAGAACTGGCTGATCCCGAAGAACGGCAGCGGCTGCCAGAGCGTGACGAAGGCATCGGCCAGGTCGTCGAACGCGTGCCGCGCGCCCGCCGGCGCGACCGGCGCAGCCGCGACGATGCGCGCCGGGTGACGCTCGCGCAACGTCTGCAGCGCGACGCGCATCGACGCGCCGGTCGCGACGCCGTCGTCGACGACGATCGCAATGCGCCCCTCGACTGGCAGCGGCGGCGCGGTACCGCGATACAACGCCTCGCGGCGATGCAGTTCGACCGTCTCGCGCGCGATCACATCGGCGAGCTGCGCGTCGGACACGCTCATCGAGCGGAGCACCGAACGCTGCAGATGAATCGCACCGCCCGTCGCGATCGCGCCCATCGCGAGCTCGGGATCGGACGGCACGCCGAGCTTGCGTACGACCAGCACGTCGAGCGGCGCGTGCAGCGCACAGGCGACCGGATACGCGACGGGCACGCCGCCGCGCGGCAACGCGAGCACGACGACATTGCCGCGGCCCGCATAATCGCGCAACGCGTCGGCCAGCCGGCAGCCGGCATCGGTGCGATCGGCAAAACACTCGAACACGTTCGGCTCCCTGCCGTTGCGCCGGATGCGCGAAACCCGCGCCGGCGCCTGTCAACGAGCATGGTTCATCGTCGGCGCCGATGCAAGCAGGGTCATACCGGCGCGCGGGGCACCGAAGGAAAGGGTCAGAGGCCGCCGGCCTGCCGGTACAGCCGCCAGAACGACTGCGCATAGGATTGCGCGAGCTCGGGCGCGCGCCGGAACACGTTCACCGTTTCCGCATGCGCAGCCGCCCCTTCGGACAGCGTCGTCAGCGCGACGCTGTCGTCGACGATCACGAAGCGCGGCGCAGGATCGCCGTGCCGCGACTCGATCGCCACGTCGATACCCGACGATTTCAGATAGCCCGCACCGCTGTACCGGCCCGCGTGCGGCGACCGCACGAGCACGACACGCACCTCGATCCCGCGCGAGCGGGCCGCGCGCAGCGCGCTCGCGACCGCCGGCGGCACGTGCGTATAGCCGGCCAGCAACACGCGACGCTGCGCCTGCTCGATCAGGTCGACGGTCGCGTCGGCCGCCGCATTGTCATACGAAAAGTATGTGCCGACCGATGCGGCGTCGGACGGAATCTGGCTGGCGTGGGCGCTCGCCGCGCAGCAGAGCGCGGCGAGAAGGAAGGCGGCTGGTCTCATGGCGGGCGCCATTTTAGCGACGCCAATTCGTGTGGCAAGCGCCGGCTGCAAGGCTGCTGCGCCGGCGCAACACACAGTGCGAAAGGCGACTCCGGCGAGGGTCTTCCGGGCCGTCGGTCAGCCCGCCGCGACACGCGCGAGCCAGCTCGCGACGCCGTCGACGGAACGGAAATCCGCGAGGCTGCGCGCCGGCAGCGCGGGATATGCGCTACCGGCCATCTCGGCCAGCGCGCGGCCGGGGCCGAGCTCGAGGAACGCGGTCGCACCGGCCTCCACGCACGCGGCAAGACAGGCCGCCCACTCGACCGGCTCCGCGATCTGCCGGGCCAGCTTGTCGAGTCCCGCGTCGACGTCGAGCACCGACGCGCCGTCGATACCCGAAAAGAGCCGCGTGCCGGGCAACGGCCGCCGCACGTGAGCCGCGGCGAGCGACGCGCGAAACACCGGCACGGCCGCGGCGAGCCGGCGCGTGTGCGACGCGATCCGCACGCAGACGGGCGCGACGCGCAGCGCACCGTCGCGCGACGCGTCGTCGGCCACCGCATCGACATCGGGCTGGCGCCCCGCGACCACGAACGCGTCGCCCGGGTTCGCGATCGCGATCGCCGCGTCGCGGCCGTCGCACAATCGCGCAAGCCGAGCGCGCGTCAGGCCGCGCACGAACACCATCCGCTCGTCGCCGCCGCTCGCGGCATCCATTGCACGCGCGCGCGCATCGGCCAGGTCGAGCGCGGCGTCCGGCTCGATCATCCCCGCGACGCTCCACGACGCGACTTCGCCGACGCTGTAGCCGGCGACGCAGCGCCGGCGCGGCCACACCGCATCGAGCAGCGCGGAAGCCGCGAGCGCCTGGACCGTGCAGAGGATCTGCGCGGCACGGTTTTCACGCAGCGCGTCCGGCCCGGCCTGCCGCACCCACGCGCGCGGATCGTCGCCGAGCAGGCGGCCGGCGTGTGCGAACAGCGCATCGGCCTGCGGCGCGGTGCCGGTCAGGTCGAACATGTCGGCGCGCTGCGCGCCCTGTCCCGAACAGAGGATGGCCAGCGTCATCGCGCGCCTCCGTCGGCTTCGAGCGCATCGACGAAGACGCTCATCGCGAGCAGGTCGGCCGCGCCGCCCGGGCTCAGCCGGCGCGCGACGAACGCACGATGCGCGGCGGCCGCGCGTAGCCGCCAGTCGCGCGCCCGCACGCCGCCGCGTGCAACGAACGCGCGTGCGGTTGCTTGCGCGAATTCGAGGCCGTCCTGCCCGCCCCGGTGCAGCAGGTTCGTATCGTCGAGCGCGGCGATCAGCGCGAAACACGCGTCGACGCGCGCCGCTTCCGGGTCGCCGGGCAGGTCGCCGCGCCACACGCCT
>NZ_ASSI01000226.1:0-12952 GCF_000466765.1 Burkholderia sp. AU4i
CGCCGCGACCGCCGTGGCGATCGCCAGCGCCGCGAGCAGCCACACGCTGCCCGCGCGCGGCAGCAGGCGCGGCCGGCACGCCACGCGGCGCGCGCCGGCGGTGGTTGCGTCAGTTGTCAAAACCGACCTTGTCGACGAGCTGGCTCGCCTGCTTGCGGTGCTTCGCGATGTCCGCCAGCGGCAGCGGGTCGATCTTCAGCGTGCCGAAGCCGGCGATCACCGGATCGAGTTTCACGTTCGCGCGCACCGGGTATTCGTAGTTCGCCTGCGCATACAGCGCCTGCGCTTCCGGCGACACGAGGTATTCGAGCAGCTTCACCGCGTTGGCCTTGTGCGGCGCGTGCTTCGCGACCGTCGCGCCGCTGATGTTGACGTGCGTGCCGCCGCTCTTCGCGTTCGCGAACGTCGGCCGCACGACCTTGATCGCATCGCCCCACTTGCGTGCGTCGCTGCCGGGCTCCGCATTCTTCATGTGGCCGACGTAGTACGCATTCGCGAGGCCGACGTCGCAGATGCCGCCGAGGATGTCGCGTGCGACATCGCGGTCGCCGCCCGTCGCCTTGCGCGCGAGGTTCGCCTTCACGCCGCGCAGCCACTTCTCGGTCGCGGCTTCGCCGTCGTGCGCGATCATCGCCGCGACGAGCGCCGTGTTGTACGGATGCTGGCCCGAGCGGATGCAGACCTTGCCCTTCCATTTCGGATCGGCGAGATCCTCGTAGCGGAACGCATCGACCTTCAGGTCCTTCTCGACGTACAGCACGCGATCGCGCAGCGACAGCGCGTACCAGTCGCCGTTCGCGCCGCGCAGGTTCGCGGGAATCGCGTCGTCGAGCGTCTTCGAGCGCACCGGCTGCGTCAGCCCGCCGTCGACGAGATCGAGCAGGTTGCCGACGTCGACCGTCATCAGCACGTCGGCCGGCGACTGCGCGCCTTCCGCCTTCACGCGCTCGAGCAGGCCGTCCTTCACGAACACCGTATTGACCTTGACGCCGCTCTGCTTGGTGAACGCCTCGATGAGCGGCTGGATCAGCTTCGGTTCGCGGGTGGTGTACAGGCTGACTTCCTCGGCCGCGTGGGCCGGCGGCGCGAAGGCAGCGGCGGCAAGGGCGAGGGCGCCGGCGAGCGGCAGCAGGCGGGTGCGCGGATTCGACATGAAGACTCCGGAGGGGCAGGTGGACGAAGGGAGCGTTCCGGGGCGCGCCTGCCGCTCGATCGACCCGAAACATTACAAAATGAAAGACTCGGGATTCTAGATCGAAATGGGAACCGTTATCAAATGAAAGATAACGGCGGGCAGGCAGAGGACGGGAAAGGGGAGCGGAAACAGGGAGCGGAAACGGGGCGTCGCGGGACGGGCGCAAGCGCGTAGAATGCCCGCTTCGATGAATTTGACGGAGTCGCCCCGACCATGAACGATCAGCGCAAGAAGAACCCAGTCCGCAACGTGAGCATCCTGATCGTCGTGGCCGTGCTGCTCGTGATCGGGACGATCCTGTACAACGCGATTTCGCAGAAGCACGCGTACGACGAAGCCCATCCGGCCGAGGCCGCGAGCGCCGCGTCGCACTGACGAGCCGATGCGCGGCCCGGCGGGCCGCGCACGTGGCGTCGATGTGAAGGGGATGAGTGCCCGGCTGCTGGCGCGGCTGATGCCGCGCGGAGCCGGGAACGACGCGGGCGCCGGAACCGGCGCGCCGCGTACGCAGGTCAGCCGTGCGTCAACGTGACGCAGGTGCGAATTTCGGGCGGATCCGTGCGCAGAACACGGCCGCGAGCAGCGCGAGCCACGCCGCGCCGACATACAGCGCGACACGCGTGTCCTCGAACCAGCCGAGCATCACGATCACGAAGCCCATGAACGCGATCGTCAGCGCCGGCGCGACCGGCCACAACGGCACCTTGAACTTCAGCGCCGCGACTTCGGCGCTCGACAGCCGGCGGCGCATCGCGACCTGCGACAGCAGGATCATCAGCCAGACCCACACGGTCGCGAACGTCGCGATTGCCGCGACCATCAGGAACACGTCCTTCGGCATCAGGTAGTTGAGCAGCACGCCGGCGAGCAGCGCGACCGCCATCACGAGCACCGTGACCCACGGCACGCCGTGCCGCGACGTCGTCATCAGCACGCGCGGTGCCTGGCCCTGGCGCGCCATCCCGAACATCATCCGGCCCGCGCCGAAGATGTCGCTGTTGATCGCGGAGATCGCCGCGCTGATCACGACCAGGTTGAGGATCGTCGCGGCCGACTTCACGCCGAGCGCGGAGAAGATCTGCACGAACGGGCTGCCGTCGCTGCCGACACCCGTCCACGGGCTGATCGACATCAGCACGACCATCGTCAGCACGTAGAACAGCAGGATGCGCGCGGGCACCGCGTTGATCGCGCGCGGAATCACGCGCTCCGGATCCTTGGCTTCGCCGGCGCTCATCCCGATCACCTCGATCCCGCCGTACGCGAAGATCACGACCGACAGCGACGCGATCAGCCCGCCGACGCCGTTCGGCAGGAAGCCGCCATGGTTCCACAGGTTCGCGAACGTCGGCACGTCGGCCGAATGGCCGAAGTGCATGCCGGTCAGCAGGATCGCCACGCCGCCGCCGATCATCGCGACGATCGCGCCGACCTTGATGATCGACAGCCAGAACTCGAGTTCGCCGAACACCTTCACGTGGCACAGGTTCAGCCCGCAGATGATCGCGACGACGCCGAGCACCCAGATCCATTGCGGGACGTCCGGAAACCAGAAGCCCATGTAGATGCCGAACGCGGTGATGTCGGCGATCGCGACGATCACCATTTCGAGCGTGTAGGTCCAGCCGGTGACGAAGCCGGCAAACGGGCCGAGGTTCTCGGTCGCATAGTGGCCGAACGAGCCGGCGACGGGTTCGCGCACGGCCATCTCGCCGAGCGCGCGCATGACCATGTAGACGGCCGCGCCGCCCAGGATGTACGCCAGGATCACGGCCGGGCCAGCGAGCTGGATCGCGGACGCCGAACCGTAGAACAGGCCCGTGCCGATCGCCGAACCCAGCGCGAGAAAGCGGATGTGCCGCGCGCTCAGGTGGCGCTGCAAGTTTTTCATCGTGTCTCCGATATCGTTATGCGACGGACCGGGCGAGCGGGGCCGGTCCGATTGCCTCAAGTTGTATAGACAACTTGAATGTGAACGAATGATAACAAGCCGGGCCGGGTGACCGGAATCGGGTATTCCCTGACTGGCGCGACGGGCGCAACAGGGGGACGGGCGGTCGCGCATGGAAGGCGCGGGCCGCCGGGAACGCTCGGATCATGCTTCGGGGATCGCTGAATCGGGGAGCGCCGGCGGCCGATCCGCGGCATGCGCGGGCCGGCCACCGGCGGGGTAAATCCGCGGTCAGGCGGGCAGGCGGATCACGCTTGCATCCTTGCGGATCAGCAGCGACGACGCGAGCATCTGCTTGCACTGATGTGCGAGTACCTTCAGGTCGTGCGTGAGCTCGGCACCCACCGCATCGGATTTCTCCGCGGACACGACCATCGCGTCGAGGTCGCGCGTGATCTGCTTCGACGTGTCGAGCTGATCGGCGGGCGGCGGCTCGCCGGCCTCGGCCTTCTCGAGATTGTCGAGCACGGCGGCGAGGCCGCGGTGCAGCGCGTCGTCGTGAAGGATGTTGCCGTCGGCTGCGCAGGCCGTGCGGATCAGCGGCGCGGCGGCCGTGATCTGCGCGCCGAGCACGTGGGTCTGCACGAGCAGGTCGTTCAGTTCCGGCACGAAGCGCTGGTGCGCCTTCGGCTCGATCATCATCCGCTGGAACGCCTGCCCGAGATTCGCGAACGCGATGTGTACGTCCTTGCGCGCGAGGCGGTAGCGGTAGTCGTCGTCGAGGGTCGTGGCCGGCGCCTCGATGGCCGCGGCGACGACCGGCACGACGGCCGCGCCGTCGGCGGCCGGCACGGGCGGCGGCGATACGCCGCGCCCGGCCCGCCACACCGCCTCGAAATACTTGCGGGTCGCGGTGAGCATGTCGGCCACCTGCTTGCCCATCAGCCGGTATTCCCAGTAAGGGAACAGCCGGCTCGCGGCGATCGCGATCATGCAGCCGACCACGGTGTCGATCGCGCGCTCGCCGATGATCCGCATGCTGCCCGGCGCGAGCAGGTGGAACATCAGCAGCACGTACGACGACGTGAACACGACGCTCGCCGCGTAGTTGAACAGCAGCAGGCTGTAGCTCATCACCATCGACCCGAACATGATCGCGATCAGCAGGTGCGGCTCCTTCACCGTATAGATCAGCGCGATGCTGGCCGCGCAGCCGATCAGCGTGCCGATGATCCGCTGTGCGTTGCGCTGCTTGGTGAGCGAGTAGCCGGGTTTCAGGATGATGATGGTCGTCATCACGATCCAGTACGCGTTCGTGAGCGGCAGCAGCCGGCCGAGCCAGAACCCGACCGCCACCGCGATCGTCACGCGCAGCGCGTGGCGGAAGCTCGGGGAACGCATGTTCAGGTTCGAGAAGATCAGGAGTGGCGACATCCGGCGGCGCTGCAGGAAGCGCGTGAGCGCCTTGTCGATCTTCAGTTCGGTCTGCTGCGGATCGGCGTGGCCCGACAGGTTGCGGCGCATCCGGTCGATCAGGCGCGTCGCGCTCCAGATGCGCCGGAACGTGGCGAGCACGGCCGCATACGCCTCCGCGTTGGTGGCCGGGAAGTTCTTCTTGCGCATCAGCTCGATCTCGTACTCGATCGCGCGCAGCTCGGCCTTCACGCTGATTCGCGAATGCGGGGCGCGGTTTTCGAGCACCGCGAGGCCGATCTCCTCGAGATCGGCGGCCGCCTTGCGGATCAGGTCGCGATAGAAGATGATCAGGTCCGAGCCGCCGAACGTGTTGCGCACCAGCGGGTAATCGGTGTGCGCGCCGACGAACAGCTCGTGCAGGTCGACACTGTTGATGAACAGGTTGTACATCGTCGTGCGGCCGGGATCGAGCTTGCCGCGGCGCAGTTTCGGCAGGTTGCGCAGCACGATGTCGCGCGCGGTTTCCTGGGTTTCGACCGCCGTGATCTGCTTGGCGACGAGATTGCGGTAGCACTCGTCGAGATCGGCATCGAGGTCGTAGAACTGCGCGCGCGCGAGCAGGTAGTCGGCGCAGGCGAACAGGCTCTCGGCCAGCGCCTGCTGCTCGATCCGGCGCGCCTGCCATCGCGACACGAGCGTGGCCCAGTACGTGTACCAGAGGCCGCCCGCGAGAATCCAGCCGGCGTTGATGAACGCCTGCAGCGGCGTGAACTTCTCCTCCAGCGTCATCACCATCATGAACAGTGTCGCGAAGCTGATCTGCGGCCAGCGGTTGCCGTAGACGACGATCAGCGACAGCACGAAGGTGAGCGGCACGATGGTGAGCCACAGCACGAAGATGTTCGGTGTGGCAAGGCCGGTCGCGAGCGCGGCCAGAAAGCCGATCACGCTGCACGCGAGCATTTCGTTGTGCTTGTACTTGAGCGGGCCCGGCATGTCGACGACGCAGGCGCCGAGCGCGCCGGTCGAGATCGTGAAACCGAGCTCGCGGTTGTGAAACACGATCAGGCACAGCACGGCCGGCAGCGACACGCCGACCGCGATCCGCAGGCCGCCGAAAAAGTACTGGCTGTAGAAAAACTTTCTGATTTCGACCGAATAGCGCATCGATGGACTGAATGGCTGACGAAGACGCCCGGGGCGGCGTATTGACTGGCGACGAGTCTATCGTATTTCGCGGTCCGCAAAACCTGGCTTTCCGGCCGAGGTTCGCGGAGGCGGTCCATTTGCTATCCTTGGTGATCCTGTTCGCCCGGCCCCGCCCGCGCGAGGTTCCGACGCCTGCTTCATGCTCCATCTCTTCTATTCGAACCGTCACGAAACGCTGGCCGACGCGCTGCTCGAGGATCTGGCCGCGTTCCCGGCCCGCAACGGCCCGTGGGCGCCGCAACAGGTCATCGTGCCGAGCGCGGCGCTGCGCCGTCGCCTCGAGCTCGACATCGCCGCGCGCAACGGCGTATGCGCGAACGTCGAGTTCACGTATCTCGCGCAGTGGCTGTGGGCGCAGATCGGCCGCGTGCTGACGGTGCCCGCCCGTTCGCCGTTCGCGCCCGACCGCCTCGTGTGGCGCTGCTACCGGCTGTTCGCGCAGGCATCCGACGGTGCGCCGTGGCTCGCGTCGCCGCGGCTGGCCGCGTATCTGTCCGCGTCCGACGATGCGATGCGCTACGAGCTTGCCCACCGCGTCGCGGCCGTGCTAGACCATTACCTGACCTATCGTCCCGAGTGGCTCGCCGCGTGGCAGGCCGGCGAGTCCGTGCTCGCGGGCGACGGCGCGCCGCGCGGGATCAGCGACGCCGCGCGCGACGACGAGCGCTGGCAGGCCGCGCTGTGGCGCGCGCTGCTCGCCGAGCTGAGCGACAGCGGCACGCCGCCGGCGCACCGCTTCCTCGTCGAGGCGCGCCATCTCGATCCCGAAACCGTCGCGCGCGCACGCACGCACTGGCCGGAATCGGTCAGCGTGTTCGCGCTGCCGACGATGCCGCCGCTGCACGTCGCGTTGCTGCGCGAACTGTCGCGCTGGATCGACGTGCGCGTCTACGCGCTGAACCCGTGCCGCGAATTCTGGTTCGACATCGTGACCGCCGCGCATGCCGAGGCGCTCGACGCGGCCGGGCGCCTCGACTACCAGGAGGTCGGCCATCCGCTGCTCGCCGAATGGGGCCGGCAGACCCAGGCGCAGCTGCACATGCTGCACGAACTGACCGAAAGCGCCGCGTCGGGCGACGCGTCGCGTTTCGTCGAGAATCCCGCGCCGACTTGGCTCGCGCGCGTGCAGAACGCGATCCTTGAACTGCGGCCCGAGGCCGAAGCCGGCGATGCCCCGGCCGAGCGCGGCATCGAGGTGCACGTGTGCCACAGCCTCGCGCGCCAGCTCGAGGTGCTGCACGACCGGCTGCTCGCGTGGTTCGACGCCGACGCGAGCCTGCAGCCGTCCGACGTGCTCGTCGCGGTCGCCGATCTCGCGGCGGCCGGCCCGCTGATCGATGCGGTGTTCGGCACGGCCGGCAGTGGCGGTGCACGCGTGCCTTACCGCATCACCGGCCTGCCGCCTTCGCAGGCGAACCCGGTCGCGCGCGTGCTGCTCGACTGGCTCGCGTTGCCGGAGCGGCAGGTCGGTGCGCCCGAGCTGGTCGAATGGCTGCGTGTCGACGCGGTGGCGGCACGCTACGGCATCGATGCGACGGCGCTCGAGACGGTGCAGACCTGGCTCGCGGCCGCCGGCGCGCGGCGTGGGCTGTCGCCGCTCGCGAGCGACGATGCGGCCGTGCCGTCGCCGCGTCATACGTTCTCCGATGCGCTCGCGCGGCTCTTTCTCGGTTATGCGATGCCGGAAGGCGCGGCGCCGGTCGGCGCGTGGCTGCCGATCGAGGCGGCCACCGGCAGCGAGGCCGAACTGCTCGGCCGGCTCGCACGCTTCACCGACGATCTCGACGGCTTCGCGCGGCGGCTGGCCGAATCGCATACGCCGCACGGCTGGAGCGAACTGTTCGCCGACACGCTCGCGCGTTTCTTCGATTCGGGCGCCGCGTATGCGGATGCGCTCGCGGGCGTGCGCGACGCGCTCGACGCGATGCTGGCCGCGATGACGGAGGGGGCGCCCGACGAAGCGCTGCCGGCGGCCGTCGTCCGGGCCGGGCTGGCCGCCGCGCTCGACGATCCGGCGCGCGGCGGGGTGCCGTGGGGCGGCGTCACGTTCTCGTCGCTGACGAGCCTGCGCGGGCTGCCGTATCGCGTCGTCTGCCTGCTCGGGATGGACGACGGCGTGCTGCCGAGCCTCGCGCGCGCGGACGAATTCGACCTGATGGCCGTGTTGCCGAAGCTCGGCGATCGCCAGCGCCGCGACGACGAGCGCAACCTGTTTCTCGACCTGCTGCTCGCCGCACGCGACCGGTTGCTGATTGCCTATACGGGCCGCAGCATTCGCGACAACGCGCCGTTGCCGCCCGCGGCACTCGTCGACGAATTGCTCGACCATCTCGCGCTCGTCACGGCGGGCCCAGACGCCGCGCCGGACGCAGTCGATGCCGCGCGGCGCGCGTTCATCGTCGAGCATCCGCTGCAACCGTTCGCGGCCGCGTATTTCCAGCCCGGCAGCGCGCTCGTGTCCTATGACGCCGAGCGGGCGACGCTCGCGTCGCTGCTCGCCGCCGAAGCGTCGCGCGACGGCCCGCGCGAATTGCCGTTCTTCGCGCAGCCGCTGCCGGCCGAGCCGGTCGAGCCTGTCGCATTCAGCGAATTCGAACGCTTCTGGCGCCATCCGGCGCGTGCGTTGCTGCGCGGCCGGCTCGGCATCGTGCTTGCCGACGCGCAGGCCGAACTGCTCGATACGGAACCGTTCGCGCTCGACTTCGCCGGCAGCGATGCGCTCGCCGAGCGCGTGTTGCCGCTGCTGATCGAATCGGACGAGGGCGGCGTGCACGATCACGCGCTGCGCATCGCGGACGCGAGCCCCGAACTGCCGGGCGGCGCGACAGGCGCCGTGTGGCGCG
This sequence comes from Burkholderia sp. AU4i, assembly GCF_000466765.1. NCBI lineage: Bacteria > Pseudomonadati > Pseudomonadota > Betaproteobacteria > Burkholderiales > Burkholderiaceae > Burkholderia > Burkholderia sp. AU4i. Next base: position 8,555 of record NZ_ASSI01000226.1, read on the forward strand.
ACCAGGCGCTCGGCTCGATGACGCAGCTGGCATCGAACGTGCGTCGTGCGCTGGCCGACGGGATGGAGCGGCGGTCGTTCTCGCTCACCATCGTGCCCGCGTGGCCCGACACCGAGCAGACGCTGTTCGGCGCGCACGACGCGCTGCTGTCGGGCGACGCGGTGAGCGCGCCGCTTGAACTGCACGGCACGCTGAACCGGCTGACGCAGGCCGGGCAGATCATCTACCGTTATGCGAGGCCGAGTGCGCGCGACTACCTGTCCGCGTGGCTTGCGCATCTCGTCTACTGCGCGATCGAGCCCGGCGGCCCGCGCCGCACGCTGTGGTTCGGCAGCGGCGGCGCGTTCGAGCTGACGCCGGTCGCCGCGCCGCTCGAGCAGCTCGCACCGCTTGCCGCGCTGTTTCGCGCGGGGCGGCGCATGCCGCTGCGGTTCTTTCCGCGCAGCGCATGGGCGCGGGTGTCCGACGGCGAGGCCAAGGCCGCGAGTGTCTGGATCAACGAGCGGGTCGTGAGCGAAGCCGACGATCCGGCCATCGCGATCGCATGGCGCGGCGCGCATGCGTCGCTCGACGAGCCGTTCGCCACGCTCGCGCGGCTCGTGTTCGATCCGCTCGTCGAGCATCTGAAGGAGGTCGCATGAGCGCCGTGTCGCAGCCGCAGCAGGCGCTCGAACTCGACGTGTTCGCGTGTCCGCTCGATGGCGTCAACCAGATCGAGGCATCGGCCGGCACCGGCAAGACCTGGAACATCTGCGCGCTCTATGTGCGCCTGCTGCTGGAAAAGGATCTCGGCGCGGACGAAATCCTCGTCGTGACCTTCACGAAAGCGGCGACCGCGGAGCTGCACGAGCGGATTCGCGGCCGGCTCGCGCAGCTTGCGCATGCGCTCGACACGGGTGACGACGGCGGCGATCCGTTCATCGAGCGCCTGCTCGAGACGACGCTCGGCGAAGGTGGCGAGCTCGATCCCGAAACGGCCGCGAAACGGATCCGGCGTGCGCTGCGCGCGTTCGACCAGGCGGCCATCCATACGATCCACGCGTTCTGCCAGCGTGCGCTGCAGGAAGCGCCGTTCGCGGCCGCGATGCCGTTCGCGTTCGACATGGAGGCCGACGATGCGTCGCTGCGCTTCGAACTCGCGGCGGATTTCTGGCGCACGCGCGTCGAACCGGCGGCCGCGCGCTGGCCGGGTTTCGCGACCTGGCTCGTCGAATCGGGCGCCGGGCCGGCGGCACTCGATGCGCAGCTCGCGCGCCGGCTGAAGAAGCCGCTCGCCGCGCTGCGCTGGGACGGCGTGACCGAGCCCGACGAATCGGCCGAGGCCGCCGCGGCCGAATGTTTCGCTGAGGCCGGGCGGATGTGGGCGGCCGAGCGCGAAGCGATCGATGCGTTGCTGCGCGCCGCGCAGCCCGCGCTCAACCAGCGTTCGCACAAACCCGAAGCAGTTGCCGATGCGCTCGCCGCATGGGCCGCGCATTTCGCGCAGGGCGACGCGACGGCTGCGCTGCCGAAGGCCGCGCTGAAGCTCACGCGCACCGCGCTCGTGAAGGCGACGAAAAAAGGCGGCGCGACGCCCGAACACGCGTTCTTCGACGTGGCGGACGCGCTCGATGCGGCCGTGGCGGCGGCTGAAGCCGCGCAGCGCGCGCGCTGGCTCGCGCTGATCGCCGAATGGCTCGACATGGCGCCGGGCGAGCTGGCCGAGCGCAAGCGCACGCGGCGCATCGTGTCGTTCGACGATCTGCTGGCGAACCTGTACCACGCGCTGCATGCGCATCCGTGGCTCGCCGAGACGCTGCGCGCGCGCTATCCGGCCGCGCTGATCGACGAGTTCCAGGATACCGACCCGCTGCAGTTCGCGATCTTCGACCGGATCTTCGCGCCGGGCGGCCCGTTATTCCTCGTCGGCGATCCGAAGCAGGCGATCTACAGCTTCCGCGCGGCCGATCTGCATACCTATCTGGCGGCGCGCGCGCGGGCGAGCGCGTGCTACACGCTCGCGGTCAACCAGCGTTCGACGCCCGCGATCGTCGATGCGTGCAACCGCTTCTTCATGTCGAATCCGCGCGCGTTCGTGCTCGACGGGCTCGACTATTACGCGGTGCGTGCCGGCACGCGCGTGCGCGCGCCGTTCGTCGACGAAACCGATCCGGGCCCGTCCGGCGACTTCCGGGTGTGGGCGTTGCCTGGCGGTGAAGGCACGTTGCTCAAGCGTGATGCGCAGGCACAGGCCGCGCAGGCCTGCGCCGCCGAGATAGCCCGCCTGATGCGGGGCGCGCGCGAAGGGCGCGTGCGGCTCGGCGAGTCGCCGCTGTCGCCGGGCGATATCGCGGTGCTCGTGCAGACGCACCGGCAGGGCAGTCTCGTGAAGCGCGTGCTGGCCGCGTGGGGCATCGGCAGCGTGGAACTGGCGCAGGCTTCGGTGTTCTCGACCGGCGACGCGGAGCAGCTTGAACGCGTGCTGGCGGCGATCGATGCGCCGGGCGACCTGCGGCGGCTGCGCGCGGCGCTCGCGGCCGACTGGTTCGGCCTCGATGCCGGCGCACTGTGGCGGATGGAGCAGGGCGACGGTGATGCGTCACACGAAGCGTCCGCGGCCGACAGTGCCGACGCGATGAGCTGGGTCGAGCGCTTCTCGCGGTACCGGCTGCTGTGGCGCGAACGCGGTTTCGCGGTGATGTGGCGCACGTTCACGCGCGAATTGCGGATCGCCGAGCGGCTGATGGCCGGCGCGGACGGCGAGCGTCGCGTGACCGACATCAACCATCTGGCCGAATTGACGCAGGCACGCGCGTCCGCGCAGCCGGGCATCGCGCCGACGCTGCGCTGGCTTGCCGCGCAACGGCTCGACGGCGGCGGCGAGGAAGCGCAGTTGCGGCTCGAATCCGATCGCAACCTCGTGCAGATCGTCACCGTGCACAAGTCGAAAGGCCTCGAATACGCGATCGTGTTCTGTCCGTTCCTGAACGACGGCGGGTTGCGCGAGCCGCCCGCGTCCGCGTTGCCCGATGCGCGCGAATACCACGACGATGCGGGCGACGCGGTGCTGCATTACGGGTGCGACGACGAGGCGGCCGCACATGCGGCGCGGCAAGCGCTGCGCGAGCAGGCCGCGGAGCGCGCACGGCTCGTCTACGTGGCGCTCACGCGTGCGGTCTATCGCTGCTACGTCGTCGCCGGGCCGTACCTGTCGTCGCGCTCGACGCGCGAGGCGCGACGCAGCGTGCTGAACTGGCTCGTCGCCGGCGCCGGCCAGTCGTTCGATGCGTGGCTCGACGAGCCGCCCGACGAAGCCGCGCTCGATACGGCGTGGCATGCGCTCGCGGGCGGCCCCGTGAGCGTCGCGCCGCTGCCGACGCCTGCGCGCCCCGAGCGTCTGGCGGCCGGGCACGACGCGTCGCAAACGCTCGCGGCGCGCCATGCGACGCGCGTGCTGCGCGATGCCTGGCGGATGGCCAGCTTCAGTTCGCTGACCGCGTCGATGGCGCGCGAGGAGGCGGGCGTCGCGGCCGTGCCGGATGACGAACTGCGGCCCGACCACGATGCGCTTGCCGCGGTCGCGCCGGATGCCGAATGGCTGTTGGCCGATACGGTTGCGCCTGAACCGCCGGACGACGACATCCTCGTGTTCCCGCGCGGCGCGGCGGCCGGCGAGTGCCTGCACCGCCTGTTCGAGCTCAGCCGGTTCACGGAGCCCGAGTCGTGGCCGAAGGCCGCGCTCGGTGCGCTGCACGATCGGCCGGTCGAGGCCGGGCCCGAACTCGCGACACGTCTGCCGGCGATGATGGCGCAACTGGTCGATGACGTCGTGCACACCGAGCTCGTGCCGGGCATGCGGCTCGTCGATCTCGATCCCGCGAAGCGGCTCGACGAAATGGGGTTCCTGTTCCCGGCGCCGTCGCTCGACCTGATGGCGCTGCGCCGCCTGCTGGTCGCGCACGGCTACCCGGACGTTGCACTGGAGGCGGGCATGCTCGCCGGTTTCATCAAGGGTTTCATCGACATGATCGTCGAACACGACGGCCGCTTCTGGATCGTCGACTGGAAGTCGAACCATCTCGGCACGACGCCGGACGCCTACGGCCCGCGCGCGCTCGACGTCGCGATGGCCGACCACGCGTATCACCTGCAGGCGCTGCTCTATACGGTCGCGCTGCATCGCTACCTGCGCGGGCGGCTGCCCGATTACGACTACGACACGCATGTCGCGGGCTACCTGTACCTGTTCGTGCGGGGTGTACGGCCCGGCTGGCGCAGCGGCGGCGAGCCGGCCGGCGTGCATGCGCGGCGGCCCGCGCGTGCGCTTGTCGACGCACTCGACCGGATGATGGAAGGGGGCCGCGCATGAACGCGCAGGACGATACGCTCGAATTCACCGGCGGCCTCGTCGCGCGGCTG
>NZ_ASSI01000227.1:0-24861 GCF_000466765.1 Burkholderia sp. AU4i
CAGTTCTGTGCGGACATCAACACGTGTGGCCTTCCGATCGTTCGTATCGGTGCTCGACGCGACGGCGTACCGTTCGCCCCGGCGTCACGCCTGATCCGCGTCGCCATCGCGGCCTCTTCCTGCGTGCGCGCGATACCCTTCGCTCGCCCAACAGCAAGCGGACGAAAAAGCCAATCGCGGAGATCTACGTAGCCCAACCGAAAGCAGATCAGTGGATTTGCGCGGCTATGTACAACTTCGGGGACAGCTTCGCATCGACGCCACTGAAGTTCGGCGCAGGCAACACGACCTACCCGACGCGAATGCAAGCGGCACAGGAAGGTGCTCGATGGCTTAAAAAAGTTCTCGGCCACGAGAACATCAAGCGCCAGAAAGACCTTCCGATCGTCCTGCAATGGCTCGATGACATTCTGCAGTCGCCCGATCCCGACTGGACGCCGGATATGGCGCAGGAGGCGGCCAAATGACCCCGCGCCCGGCCCTTTCTACCCCACGTCCGCTGCCGCGAAAGCGGGAACACGCGGAGAAGCGCCCGGCTATCGCACTGGCGAGCGTCAACGGTACTTCAACGCAGTCGGACTGCAGCGGGATGGTGCCCGCAAAAGCAATCCAGAAGGACGAAGCGCCGCTCGCGCGGCGCAAACCTATCCAGACGAACAAAGCCTTGGCGGATACCCGCCAAGGCAGGCTCGCGCGCCTCGACGCCCTTCGCATCGAGATCCGCGCGTTGATCACCGAGATCTCGCACGCGGCCGACGTCGAGCTGCTGGACTTGATGGCCGAAGAGATCGGATCGTTCGCTCGCCACAAGGCGGCGCAGGACGCACGCACTTGGGCTGCTACCGCCGCGATGACGCTTGAAACGGGACTCATGCAACTCGCCCGAGCAACTCAGCCCGTGACCGAATAACGAGGAACAATGCAGTGAGCACCACGACTGAACGACTGTTGCGACTTCCGACCGTTCTCGACATGGTCGGCTTGGGCAAGACGACGATCTACGCCATGATGAAGGAAGGCAGTTTCCCGAGACCACGACGAGTTCGAAATCTCTCACTATGGGCAGAGACAGAGGTACAAGCATGGATTCGTTCCATCACGTCGCGCGAAACATCCACCGCCCAATAACATGTCCAGGTCCAGACCTGATCTCTCAGCCAGAGCCGGATCAGGTCTAAACTTACTTGGATAGCAGATCGCTTCGCTTGCCGAGGTACATCGGCTTGTCCGGTCCGCGGTAGCACGGTAGCCAACGCTTGTCCTTCGGACCGGTTGGATGATCATACTCGGTTGACGAAAAGATAAGCTGGGCATCGTTTGCCTCGCACATCTTCTCGAGCTCCGTTAGGTAGCGTGCTAGGTCAGCAGTATGCAGCTCCTCCTGCTTGGGAGTGTCGAGGATCAGGAAGCGGAATGGGCGAGATTTATCAGACAGATACGCCTCCAGCAGAGCCGCGTGTATGGCCAGGACTAGTCTGATCGTCGTGCTGCTGCTACCGCCGCTGCCGATGACATCAAGTGTTTCACCTCCGAACGTAAAACGGAGATTCAAGTCAATGTCGACGTTCGTCGACACGTTTTGCGTGTCAAGCGTCTGCATCCACTTCACGGTGAGTTCGCGTAGGGTCAATCGAAGCTTGTTGAACTCATAGTCTGCTCTACCGGTGTTGGACAACCCGTCAATGCGATCCTGGATACGATCGCGTTCGCGCTCCAGCTTGAATAGCTTTGAGCGCTCTTCCTTCAACCCAGAGATTCGGCCCAATTCGCCCTGCACGCCGACAAGTTGCTTGGTCAAGGCCTGCACAGCTGTCACCAATTGGTCGAAGTCCGAGGTATTGGGCGCCTCAAGGTTGTCAACGAGCGTCTGGCGCTCCGCGCCTAGCTCCTGAAGCCTCTCCTCCAATTGCTCAACCCGAATCTCGGCACGCTGGCTGTTCCGCTCCAGGTCCTTGATTTGGTCCTTGAGATACAGCAGGTTCTTCCCGTACGATTCTGTGCTCCCGAGAAACAACCCGCAGTTCGGCGTGCGGCAGATTTCCTGAAACGACGTGAAGACACGCCGGGCCTCTTCGTTCAGCGCGAGGGTCTCGACCTCGCCATCAATTTCCGCACGGATCGTCTCGATGCCAGCGACACGATTTTGTAGTTCGAAGAGCTCTAGTTGCCGAGCTCGGATTTGGATGTCCTTCTGACGCAGGAGTTCAGTGAGCGTCGAGTTCGCGCTTCCCCTCGCGTCCACGGACGCACGCAGTCCGTCGATCTGCTGCGTCAGGCTTTCAGCCGTCCGCTGCAGCACAGATTGGTTTGCATCACTATCGTCCACGCCGCGACTCTGGTACTCAAGCACACGCTGCGCGGCAACGATCTTACGTGTCTGTGCCTCAAGCGCACTCCTCTCTTCGATAAGGGTCTTCTTGACCTCATAGGAGTGCTTTGGGTTCAGTCCGAAGGCGAACCGCACCATCTCCGCAAATTGGTCTGCGATGAACGTTCTTGGGGCACGGTAGGCAGCTGAATATCCGTAGCCTTGAATGAGGTAGAACAGCGGCAATAGGGTTGCGATGTAGGGCTGCGCCTCCTCGCCCGTTGTCGACACCAGCCGTGGCGGCGTCAGCCCAAGAAGCCGAAACAGTGCGAGTGAGAAGGAACCCTGTGAATGGTGTTCAGTTTGCTCGCCATTGAAATCAATCGTGGCGTAAAACCCCTCGTTCGTCGCGTCGATGGTGCGGCGGATCGTGAGCGGTTTCCCTTCCGACTCGGCGCGCAAGACAATCGCGTTGCATTTCTCGAGGATGTCTGTCCGAAAGCTGTTGGGGAACCCCAGCGCGGACGCAAGCGCACGGACGACAGGGGTCTTCCCACTGCCGTTGCGCGCGAACAGCATCGTGGTCCTGTAGCCAAACTCCAGGAGCGGGCTTTCCCAACCCACGTCGCCTAGAGATTCGATCTGCAGTGACTTCAGCCTCAATTTACTTCTCCTCTGGCTTTAGCTTCATCCCGGATGTACTGGTAGCTGAGCTCGACGGTCTTCATTGAGTAGGACAAGAGACTCTCCGCCTCGACGGCGCCGTTGTAGACCTTCTTTCCCAAGTCGGTGGCTGCGATTCGGCGTGTCACCTCGTCGATGGTGACTAGCCCCGTCGACTCTAGGAACGTTAGCGCCTTGATGGTCCTGATACGCAGGTTGCCGGACCAGCCAATGTCCTGAGAAGATCCTTTGAAGCCGGCGACAGTCCGCTCCAAACACTCGCCGACCAACTGCCCAATCTCGGGCAGTTGAGGCTTGGACTGAGCCTTCGAGATTGCCAAGATAGTCATTGCGAGCAGGGGCAACTGGAACAGGGCCTCATTGTCGAGCGTGTGAGCTGGCGAAGATCCTTCGCCCGAGAGCTTCAGCTTGAGGCCAAGCCGCCTAGCTTCGCTGAAGAATTCTGGCGAGTTCATCGCGTAGATCTCCAAACGACGGCCGCACAAAAGGCTCCGAACATCAGGTCCGCATCTAGTGCCGCGAACTTCTTCGCAATGGGAGAGTCAAGCGTTGCTTGAACGAAGTCCTCAAGGTCTCCCAAGACGCCTCCTCCAAGCAGCCATGCCTTGCACTTCTTGTCGACTTCATCGAGCAAAACGTTGAACGTTAAATCCGGGAATGTATGCCGCGCAGTTCTAACCCAGACGTCCCAGGCAACCTTCGCGCGCGACGCCGCCTCTATCATGGATTCAGTGGCACCCGCCTCCTTCAGCTTCCGCTGAAGAATAGACGCCACTTTGATGGCAGCGGGGTCGCCCCCTTGCTGCAGGGTCTGGTACACCTGGGTGGAAATGCTCAAGACATCAAGTAGGTCTTCTAGGCCGACGCCAGTTGCTAGATCGATGTCTGCCTTGGATAGCCCGCTGATGGGAGAACACGACTTTTCCTCGACAAGCGTCACCAAGCTTCTTGCGAGGCGCTCAACCTCGTGTTGATGCAGCTCAATCTCGCTGTGCCTCCAGATAGCGTTGTGCGCGGCAATGCTGAACGCTTCGAGCGTGTCGCCGATGTACTGAACGTTCGGCAGCAAGGAGAACTTCTTTCGAGCCGCATCAATTTGCTCGGGTGACAGCGGGGTCTCAGGCGAAACAATTTCAGCAAATTTTTCGATGAGCTGACGGATGTACTTCTTGCTCGACGTACCAGCGGACAGGTCCGTGACGACATCATGAACATCGTCGTTGAAGTGAACGTTGCTGAGAACCGTGATTTCACGACACTGGTCGCCAAATTCGACAGTGTGCACGAACAGCTTGCCCGCGATGCTATTGCGGATCGCCTCCAACTTCTCTTCTGTATCCAGCGCCCCTGTCTTCTTGAGAGAGAACACCTCCGCGACATCCCATTGCTGGTTTGCCTTACCCTTGGTTTTCACTTGGAAGAAGTGATAGTCGACCACGCCGGCTACGGTTCTGCGCACGACAAAATCGTCGTGATAATCGCAGTAGACTCGGTCGATCTCCTTGCCGCTCAGGATCTCAAGCGCCGCATAAGCAGCTGCTTGAAACTGCATACGGAACCTTGCAACGGTGTTGCGACCAACTGTCTCGCGCGGTTTTTTGTCATGGATGACGTCCATGCGTTTCGCTTTGCCCCCGAATTTCGCATGCACGCTTTGTATCACATTTGCGCGTCCACGCCCACGATACGTTTGAGCGGTCCAATGGGAAATGTGGCACGAAGTGCTTGTGAAAACGGTGGCACCGCGACCTCCCCTGGCGTGGTTCCAATCGCGGCTGTGGCTCATTTTGAAGAGGAATCTCATACTGTATAAATATACAGCATCCAGCCCATTGCTACAGCTGGCGAGCCAGAAGTCACGCAGCGTACTGAACTCTTTCGGGTAGGTGCATCGCGGTGCCGTGAGCCGACAGGCTACCTTGATGGCACTGGCGATCACGGCAACAAGATTTTCCGGCCAGTCCCAGCTTATAGCGAACCCTCAGATTTTTCTTCCGATGGTCGCTCATGGCCGGTAGCTGTCCATCGCCATCAAGAACCACCGCCCGGGATGGCGACGAATCCCACTGAATGGGTCATTGTCCAAGGTCGCGCTGCGGCCGATTGTCCCAGCACGTAAAAATGGGGGTATCAAAGGGGGTATCAAACACCTCCTTCTTTACGAAACTATTTAATAATCATCCGCTTATTGTCACGAAGGCCAATGCAGCTTCCACATGACGATATGTCTGATCACTTCGTTCGCTCCAGTTCGTTGGTGTTCACGATGCGGGCTCGGCCCGCCTCGTGGCCGGCCGGGTGACGCCCGGCCAGTCGTCTGCCCGCTTCGCTTGCACGCGGTCGCGGCAACGGAGGAAAAGCGCGTATCGAATCGGCTGTCGCCCGGCCTTTCCGGCGACGATACGCGCAATTTCACCGTGTCGCTCACCGACGGCGCGATCCGCGCAAGCGGCGGCAATCGCCAAGCCTACCAAACTTGCAGGCTCCGATGGAACGATCGCGCACCTTCCATTGAATCGCGGGAACGCGGCTTGCCCGGCTTCGCGTGCGCCGCTTCGGCGCAGGCCTGCGCGCCTCGGCAATCGCCTGCGCAAACTGGACGATTCAATTCCGGCACGGCAGCAATCGGCAAAATGAAACGTCATTGCCGATTATTTATTCACCGAATATCCGGATTCCAATACCCGCCTTCATTAAATCGCATAATTTACCGATTCAATGAGTAATAGTTACGATCGCTTTTTTCGCAAAACAGCCTGAAATCAGGAAAACACCATTGACTTCGATTCTTCTGAAAATTTAGAATTCCCTACAGCGGCTTACGATTGATTTTCTCCCGCCGCACACAAGGCGGCACGCGCCTGCATAAATGCTGCCCGCCTTGCCTTTTCTCGCTTCATGTCGGGGCGGCGTCCCTTGCCGTTTCAGCTTTCGGCATTTATCGCCTGTTTGCCAATTTCCTGCTCGTTTCACTCACCGCAACAGCATCACATCCTGATTAACACCCGGCATTCACTCGAATGCCCGCGACACGGTACCAAACGGACAACAGATCCGTTCATTCGACCATCCCGATAAAAAAATCGCCAGTCATCAGGAGGGACATCAACATGCATCGCCTTGTGAAGTCGCTGTGCCTCGGATTCATCTGCGCCGGCCTGCTCGCGGCCTGCAACGACGACGTCAAATCGAACAGCCCGCCGTCGAACAACGCCGCCCTATCGTTCCGCATGGACGCCGGCGGCCAGATCAACGCGTTCTACCGGCAGGACAAGGTCGCCGCGCACCTGCTGGTGCGCTCGTCGACGAAACCGCGCCTGCTCGTGGTCTTCCCCGCCGGCAACAGCGGCACGGGGCTGTGGTTCGACGACACCCCGCAGCCGGTGAACTGGAGCCTCGACACGCCGCCGTCCGCGCTGTCGGCACCCGACGCGCACGGCCGCCCGCTGTACGGCATCGGCGCCGACGTGTCGGTGGACACCGGCACGCTGACGATCCGCCAGGGCGTGCTCAGCAACGTGCGCTTCCTGCGCGACTTCAACGGCGGCGCAACGATTCCGCAACAGATTCTCGCCGCGCCGACGGTCCAGGGCAGCGCCGCGCAATGGCAACGCGACCGGATCGACGGCGCGCCCGGCTATTCGCTGCGCATCACGTTGCGCGACGGCGGCAGCATCGTGCCGGCTGCGGGCGGCAAGCTCGTCCTGAGCGCACCCGCGGGCTCGCACACGCTGCGGCTGCATGTCGATGCGCTGTCGGGCGAGACGCCGTTGTCGCCGATCACGCGCGCCGATCTGCTCGCGCCGTCGGTGAACCCCGACCCCGTGAGCCAGAACGTGCTCGAATTCCTGAGCTTCCACGACAAGCTGCTGGCGGGCTCGTGGCAGTACGACACCTACTTCGGCCGCGACACGCTGATCTCGGTTCGCATGCTGATGCCCGTGCTCGAACCCGCGGCGATCGAGGCCGGCCTGTCGTCGGTGCTCAGCCGGCTGTCGGCCGACGGCAAGGTCGCGCACGAGGAAGGCATCGGCGAGTTCGCACTCGTCGACAACCAGAAGAACGGGAAACCGAACGATCCGACGCCGACCTACGACTACAAGATGATCGACAGCGACTACCTGCTCGCGCCGATCGCGGCCGCGTGGCTGATCGACGATACGCGCGGCCAGGCGCGTGCGGCTGCGTATCTGGCCCAGCGCGGCAGCGACGGGCAAACCAACGGCGCCCGCCTGGTCGTCAACCTGCTGCACGTTGCGACCACCGCGCAGCCGTTCGCGCAGCAGCCGTCGGTCGCGAACCTGATCCACCTGCGGCCCGGCGAGATCGTCGGCAACTGGCGCGACAGCACCGACGGGCTCGGCGGCGGCGTCTACCCGTACGACGTGAACGCGGTGCTCGTGCCGGCCGCGTTGCGCGCGGCGAACGCGTTCCTCACGCGCGGCCTGCTCGATCCGTACCTGGATGCCGGACAGCGCGCGACGCTCGCCAATACGGCGAACCAGGCGGCCACATGGGAAACGCAGGCGCCGCAGCTGTTCCAGGTCAGCGTGCCGGCCGCGCAGGCGACCGCCGACGTGTCGGCCTATGCGCCGTCCGCCGGCGTGCCGCCCGGTGCCGCGCCAAGCGCACCGCTGGCCTTCTACGCGCTGTCGCTCGATCAGCAGGGCAACCCGATTCCGGTGATGAATTCGGACGGCGGCTTCGCGTTGCTGTTCGGCACACCGCCGGACGACCAGCTCCAGCGGATCGTCGCCGACGTCACGCGGCCGTTCCCGACCGGGCTCGTGACCGATGCCGGCATGCTGATCGCGAACCCTGCGTATGCGAGCCAGGCACTGTGGCCGAAATTCACGAGTTCCGCCTATCACGGCACGGTGATCTGGTCGTGGCAGCAGGCGATGTGGGTGGCCGGTCTCGATCGCCAGCTCGCGCGCCAGGACCTGTCGGCCGCGACCCGCACGCTGCTCGCGCAGGCGCGGCAGACGATCTGGCAGGTGATCTCGAACGGGCGCGACATGCGGACGTCGGAAATGTGGACGTGGTCCTACGTGAACGGCAAGTACCAGACCGACGCGTTCGGCACGCGCAGCGCCGATGCGACCGAAGCCAACGCGGCACAGCTCTGGAGTACGACGTATCTCGCGATCCGCGATCCGCAGCAGCGCGCGGGCAAGTATTGGTGGCAGGCGTCGCGGCAGATGCAGGATGCGCAGCCGGAAAACGCGGCGGCCCTGGCATCGCGCTAGTTGCGTATCACCCGTCGCATGCCGACCGGGCATGCTGAAGCCCCGGGTACGTTACCTCGCCCGGGGCTTGGGCGGAAATCGAAACGATCGACACGCCTTCGGCACGGCCGTGTTGCCGAACGTCCCGCGTGCCACGCCACCCCGCGTCACCGCGACACGACGCGGTTTCGCCCTTCCCGCTTCGCCTGGTACAACCGTTCGTCGACGACGCGCAGCAACGCGTCGACCGTGCTGCCGTCGACCCCGTATTGCGCGACGCCGACGCTGACCGTCACCTGCACGCGCTTGAAATCGAGCCCGAACGGCGAACTCGCGATCGACGAGCGCACGCGCTCGGCCGTCATCCGCGCGCCCTCGAGCGGCATCTCGGGCAGCAGCGCCATGAACTCCTCGCCGCCGACCCGCGCGAGCCCGCCGGCCGGCCGGATCGCGTCGAGGCACTGACGCACGACGCCGCGCAGCACCTCGTCGCCGATCTGGTGCCCGTACGCATCGTTGATGTTCTTGAAATTGTCGAGATCGAGTGCGAGCAGGCAGAACGGCGTGCCGTCGCGCTCGGCCCGCACCATCTCGCGCTCGACCTGCGCGATGAACTGCCGGCGGTTCGACGCCCCCGTCATCGGATCGGTCGCGGCCATGTATTCGAGCTTCTGGTTCGTGCGCCGCAGTTCCTGCAGCGCGCTCTCGGTGCGCGCCATCGATTCCGACAGCCGGCTCATCAGGTCTTCCTGGCTGTAGATCGCCGAGAACGAGCGCGTCGTCTGCAGCGCCTGCACGACGCCGTAGCTGAGCAGGAAGAAGCCGCCCGCGAAAATCGCGTGCGCGAGCCACCACATGTGATTCCACGGCTTGCCGAGAATGAACGCCAGCGACGACAGCGCAAACGCCATGATCGACACGCCGTAGATCACCATCAGCGGCGAGCGGATCCGGCGCGCGAGCAGCATGGCGACGTTCAGCAGCGAGAACACGAGCGCGCCGCCTTCCATCGACAGCCGCGTGCCCGGCGCGCCCGCGACCGGCGAATACGCGATGTAGGCCACGACGACGTTGACGATCACGAAGAACACGATCCACGGCAGCCACGTGCGCACGCTCGTGCGCTTGTCGAAGCGATCGGGCGGACGGGCATAGGACAGCAGGCCCGTGAGCAGCAGGATCGACATCACGAGCCGCGACGCGGGCCCGTACAGCAGGAACAGCCAGATATTGTGATGCGCCATCCCGGTGAACGCACCGTGCAGCGCGTAGATCATCGCGAAGCCGAGAAAGCCGAGTGTCAGCCAGCGCAGCAGCGGTTCGCCGGACGACCGGTAGCACACCCACGTCACGTAGGTAACGAACCCGCCCTCGAGGGTCGCGGCCGCGATCGCGATTTCATGGAACGCGTGGTTCTCGAACACCGCGTGCGGGTCGCTGAAGAACCACAGATAGGCGATCAGATAGGCGGGCAGCAACGCGAATCCGACCAGCAGGCATTTCGCGTAGAGCCTCGCGGCCGCGCTGACGACGCGCGGCGGTTCCCCGGCTGCATAGGTCGTACTCATTCGGTCCCCGGTCGGTCTGCTGCGTTGGTTCGAACCTTCGCGGCACGGATCGTGCGACGCACGATCCGGCCCATCGTGCCGAAAGGCAAATGTCAGAGCAAGTATAGGTGGGGCAAATTGTTTGACAAGTAAGGGGAAACGGCATTGCCCGGCGCACGCCTTTTGCTTCCCGATTGTTTCGAATGGCGGTTCAGTCGCGCCGATTCGCATCGCGGCCGCCTGCCTCGCCGAAGCGAAGCGGCGGCCGCCACCCGCCAAAGATCAGAGGATTTCGAACAGGCCGGCCGCACCCTGCCCGCCGCCGATGCACATCGTGACGACCACGTACTTCACGCCGCGCCGCTTGCCTTCGATCAGCGCGTGGCCCGTCAGGCGCGCGCCCGACACGCCGTACGGATGGCCGACCGCGATCGCGCCGCCGTTCACGTTCAGGCGATCCTCAGGAATCCCGAGTGTGTCGCGGCAGTACAGCACCTGCACCGCGAACGCTTCGTTCAGTTCCCACAGCCCGATATCGTCGACCTTCAGCCCCGCCTGCTTCAGCAGCTTGGGCACCGCGAACACGGGGCCGATGCCCATCTCGTCCGGCTCGCAGCCGGCTACCGCGAAACCGCGGAATACGCCGAGCGGCTGCAGCCCTTCGCGCTGCGCGGCGTCGGCGCTCATGACGACGCAGGCCGACGCGCCGTCCGAGAACTGGCTGGCGTTGCCGGCGGTGATCACGCCGCCCGGCACGGCCGACCGGATCTTCGATACGCCTTCGAGCGTCGTGTCCGGGCGGATCCCTTCGTCGGCCGATACCGTCACTTCCTTCGTGAACAGACGGCCCGTGGCCTTGTCGGCGATGCCCGCGAGCACCGTGATCGGCACGATCTCGTTGCGAAAGCGTCCGGCTTCCTGCGCGGCCGCAGCACGCAGTTGCGACTGCACGCCGTACTCGTCCTGCCGCTCCTTCGAGATGCCGTAGCGCTTCGCGACGTTCTCGGCCGTCTGCAGCATGTTCCAGTAGATCTCGGGCTTGTGCTGCGCGAGCCAGCCTTCCTGGATCATGTGGTGGTTCATCTCGTTCTGCACGCACGAGATCGATTCGACGCCGCCCGCGACGTACACCTCGCCTTCGCCCGCGATGATCCGCTGCGCGGCCAGCGCGATGGTCTGCAGCCCCGACGAACAGAAGCGGTTCACCGTCATCCCCGGCACGCTCACGGGCAGCCCCGCGCGCAAGGCGATCTGCCGCGCGATGTTCGCGCCGGTCGCGCCTTCGGGGTTCGCGCACCCCATGATCACGTCCTCTACGCGCGCGGGGTCGAGCTTCGCGCGTTCGAGTGCGGCCGCGACCACGTGGCCGCCGAGCGTCGCGCCGTGCGTCATGTTGAAAGCGCCGCGCCAGGATTTCGCCAGCGGCGTGCGGGCGGTCGATACGATTACGGCTTCGGTCATGCGAGTCTCCTTCGGTCCTGCTTCATGTCCTGCATCGAATGGGGAAATGCGCTACGCCGCCGGGCGCGCGCCCGCGGACGTCACATGCGCGACGCCCGCTGCCTGCATCTGCTGCCATGCGTGGGCGAGCGACCCGTTCAGGTCGATCGCGCGGCACGCATCGTTGATCACCGCGGCGTCGAAACCGGCCACACGCGCGTCGAGCGCCGACCACGCGACGCAATAATCGGTCGCGAGCCCGCAGCACCACACGCGCTTCGCGCCGAGCTCGCGCAGATAGCCCGCGAGCCCCGTGCGCGTCGTGCGATCCGCTTCGACGAATGCGGAATAGCTGTCGACCTGCGCGTCGCCGCCCTTGCGGATGACGAGCCGCGCATGCGGGATGTCGAGGTCGCGATGCAGCGCCGCGCCGTCGGTGTCCTGCACGCAGTGCACGGGCCACAGCACCTGCTCGCCGTACGGCAGCGTGAGCGTGGAGAACGGTTCGCGGCCCGGATGGTTCGCCGCGAACGACACGTGCTCGCGCGGGTGCCAGTCCTGCGTCAGCACGACCTGGTCGAAGCGCCGCGCCAGCGCGTTGATCACCGGCACGACCGCGTCGCCGTCGGGCACCGCGAGCGCGCCGCCCGGCATGAAGTCGTATTGCACGTCGATCACGAGCAGTACGTCGTCGGTGTGTCTCATTGCGTTTCTCCGGGTGTGCGTCGCGCCGCGATCCGGCGCGTCAGCCGTTGAACCCGCGGCCGGCCTTCGCGAGCTCCGCGATCGACGGCGCGAGCTGCCATGCGTCGCCGTTCGGCGCGGCCGCGTAGCGGCGAATCGCGCGCTCGACGTTGTAGAGGCCGACCACGTCCGCGTACAGCATCGGGCCGCCGCGCCACAGCGGGAAGCCATAGCCGGTCAGGTAGACCATGTCGATGTCGGACGCCTTCGACGCGATCTTCTCCTCGAGGATCTTCGCGCCTTCGTTCACCAGCGCGAACACGAGCCGCTCGACGATCTCGTCGTCGCCGATCTTGCGCCGCTCGACGCCGCGCTCCTTCGAATACGCGACGACCATCTCGTCGACGAGCGACGACGGCTTTGCCTTGCGCTCGCCCGGCACGTAGTCGTACCAGCCGGCGCCCGTCTTCTGGCCGAAGCGGCCCTGCTCGCACAGGCGGTCGGCGATCTTCGAGTACTGCAGGCCGGGCTGCTCGACATAGCGGCGCTTGCGGATCGCCCAGCCGATGTCGTTGCCGGCGAGGTCGCTCATCCGGAACGGCCCCATCGCGAAACCGAATTTCTCGATCGCGCGATCGACCTGCGCGGGCAGCGCGCCTTCCTCGAGCATGAAGAGCGCCTGGCGGATGTACTGCTCGATCATCCGGTTGCCGATGAAGCCGTCGCACACGCCCGACACGACCGCCGTCTTGCGGATCTTCTTCGCCACGGCCATCACGGTGGCAAGCACGTCCTTCGCGGTCTGCGCGCCGCGCACGACCTCGAGCAGCTTCATCACGTTCGCCGGGCTGAAGAAGTGCATGCCGACGACGTCCTGCGGACGCTTCGTGAATGCCGCGATCTTGTCGACGTCGAGCGTCGACGTGTTCGATGCGAGAATCGCGCCCGGCTTCGCGACTTCGTCGAGCTTGCGGAACACCTGCTCCTTCACGCCGAGCTCCTCGAACACGGCCTCGACGATCAGGTCGGCATCCTTCAGGTCGTCGTAGGACAGCGTCGGCGTGATCAGCGCCATGCGCGCGTCGAGCTTCTCCTGCGTGAGCTTGCCCTTCTTAACCTGCGCGTCGTAGTTCTTGCGGATCGTCGCGACGCCGCGCTCGAGCGCTTCCTGTTTCGTTTCGAGCAGCGTGACGGGCAGCCCTGCATTCACGAAATTCATCGCGATGCCACCGCCCATCGTGCCCGCGCCGATCACGCCGACACGGCGAATCTCGCGCAGCGGCGTATCGGACGGCACGTCGGGAATCTTGCTCGCCGCGCGCTCACCGAAGAACGCATGCCGCAGCGCGCGGCTTTCCGGCGTCATCATCAGCGCGACGAAACCCTCGCGCTCAGCGATGCTGCCCTTGTCGAAGCCGTGCAGCACGCCGGCCTCGATCGCGTCGATGCACTTGTGCGGCGCGGGGAAATTCGGTGCGGCGGCCCGGGCCGAATTGCGCGCGAACTGGATGAAGCCCGCGGCGTTCGCGTGGACGATCTTGCGATCGCGCACGCGCGGATGCGGCCCCTTCTGCGCACCGGCCTTGCGCGCGAACGCGACGGCCGCGTCGAGCAGGTCGCCGTCGGCCATCTCGTCGAACAGCCCGCTCTTCGCGAGTTGCTCCGACGGCACGGGCGCGCCCGACACGATCATGTTCAGCGCGGTTTCGAGCCCCACCGCGCGCGGCAGGCGCTGCGTGCCGCCCGCGCCCGGCAGCAGGCCGAGCTTCACCTCGGGCAGCGCGACCTGCGCGCCGGGTGCCGCGACACGGTAATGCGCGCCGAGCGCGAGCTCGAGGCCGCCGCCCATCACGACGCTGTGCAGCGCCGCGACGACGGGCTTCGCGCTCGCCTCCACCGCGCGAATTACGGTGTGCAGCGTCGGCTCCTGGAGCGCCTTCGGCGTATTGAATTCGGTGATGTCGGCGCCGCCCGAGAATGCGCGTCCCGCGCCGGTCAGCACGATAGCCGTGACCGACGGGTCCTGCGCGGCGCGATCGAGCGCGTCCATGACGCCCTGACGGGTTGACAGGCCGAGCCCGTTGACGGGCGGATTGTTGAGCGTAAGGACGGCCACGCCGTCGCGAGTCGAGTAATCCACTGCCATCTGCCTGCCTCCATGCATCGCGCGCCGGGGTGGCTGCGCTTCATTGTGCGCGGTCGAACAGCCGCATGTCCGGTTGAACGCAGGCAGCATACAACGAAAAAGCACGGTCGTTCAATTTGATTTTCGTTCCCGATCCGGGGACGGATCGGGCGACCGTTTCGCGAGCCGCTTGCGGCCCGGGCGCAGACGTTACGGCTCGCGTTACGACTCGGCGACCGCCGTCGGCAGCACGTAATCGCGGAATGTCTCGCGCAGCTTCAGCTTCTGCAGCTTGCCGGTCGCGGTGTGCGGCAGCGAGTCGACGAACACGACGTCGTCGGGAATCCACCATTTCGCGACCTTGCCTTCGTAGAAGGCGAGCAGCGCGTCACGGTTCAGGTTCGCCCCTTCGCGCGGCACCACGACGAGCAGCGGGCGCTCGGTCCATTTCGGGTGCGCACAGGCGATGCAGGCGGCCTCGGCCACGCCCGGGTGCGCGATCGCGACGTTCTCGATGTCGATCGAGCTGATCCACTCGCCGCCCGACTTGATCACGTCCTTGCTGCGGTCGGTGATCTGCAGGAAACCGTCGGGGTCGATCGTCGCGACGTCGCCGGTCGGGAACCAGCCGTCCGACAGCGGCGACGTATCGCCGCGAAAGTAGTGGTCGATCACCCACGGGCCGCGCACCTGCAGCTCGCCGAACGCGACGCCGTCCCACGGCAGCTCGTGGCCGTCCTCGCCGACGATGCGCATGTCGACGCCGCAGATCACGCGCCCCTGCTTCTCGAGCAGCTTGCGCTGCGCGTCGAGCGGCCGCTGCGACTGCGCCCAGTTGAGCTTCGCGAGCGTGCCGAGCGGCGACAGTTCGGTCATCCCCCACGCATGGATCACGCGCACGCCGTATTCGTCCTCGAAGGTGCGCAGCATCGCGGGCGGGCACGCGGAGCCGCCGATCACCGTGCGGTTCAGCGTCGAGAAGCGCACACCGGCCTCGCGCATGTAGTTGAGCAGGCCGAGCCACACGGTCGGCACGCCCGCGGAGAACGTCACGCGCTCGGCTTCCATCAGCTCGTACAGCGATTTCCCGTCGAGATCCTTGCCGGGCAGCACGAGCTTGCCGCCCGTGAGCGGCACCGCGTACGGCAGCCCCCACGCGTTGACGTGGAACATCGGCACGACGGGCAGCACCGCGTCCATCGCGGACAGGTTCATCGCGTCCGGCAACGCGGCGCCATATGCGTGCAGCACGGTCGAGCGGTGCGAATACAGCACGCCCTTCGGGTTGCCGGTCGTGCCCGACGTGTAGCAGAGCCCCGACGCCTGCTGCTCGTCGAGGCGCGGCCAGTCGTAGCGGCCGTCCTCCGCTTCGACGAGCGTTTCGTAGCACAGGAACGGCGTCGTGCCGGACGGCAGGTGCGCGGCGTCCGTCATCGCGACCCAGCCCTTCACGTGCGGGCATTGCGGCGCGATCGCATCGACGAGCGGGGCGAAATTGAGGTCGAAGAAGACGTAGCGGTCTTCCGCGTGATTGACGATGTACGCGATCTGCTCGGGGAACAGGCGCGGGTTGATCGTGTGGCACACGGCACCCATGCCGCCGATCCCGTAATACGCTTCCAGATGCCGGTAGCCGTTCCACGCCAGCGTGCCGACGCGATCGCCGGTTTCGACGCCGAGCCGCGCGAGCGCCTGCGCCAGTTGCTTCGCGCGGCGTTCGCAATCGCGGTACGTGTAGCGATGCAGATCGCCTTCCACGCGCCTCGATACGATCTCCGTGTCGCCGGCATGTCGCGCGGCATGAGAAATCAGCGAGGACACCAGCAACGGCATGTCCATCATCTGGCCCAGCAACGGCTTACCCATCGTCTTGTTCTCCGTGAGGATGCGAATCGGTGACCAGCCTCTGCGGCGCGCCCGTCAGCGGCCCCGGACGGGCGTCGCGCATCGCGCGCGAGCCGCCATGCGGGCGGCGCGGCGCCGCCTTACAATATCGGCTTACCCAGAGGCGCTCAACATGTCGTTTTCCCGAAGCGCAGCCGATACGGCTGACACCCTCCCCGACCTCGCCGCCACGCTCGGCGCGCCCGCCGCCGGCGCGTTCGTCGCGCTCGGCGACGCGTTTCATACGCGGTTGCCGGCCGCGCCGCTTGCCGCGCCGTACGTCGTCGGCTTTTCCGGCGAAGTCGCGCACCTGCTCGACCTGCCGCCGTCGCTCGCCGCGCAGCCCGGCTTCGCCGAGCTGTTCGCCGGCAACCCGACACGCGACTGGCCCGCGCACGCGATGCCGTACGCAGCGGTGTATTCCGGCCACCAGTTCGGCGTGTGGGCGGGCCAGCTCGGCGACGGCCGCGCGCTGACGATCGGCGAGCGCACCGGCACCGACGGCCGCCGCTACGAATTGCAGCTGAAAGGCAGCGGCCGCACGCCGTATTCGCGCATGGGCGACGGCCGCGCGGTGCTGCGCTCGTCGATCCGCGAATTCCTGTGCTCGGAAGCGATGCATCACCTCGGCATCCCGACCACGCGCGCCCTGACGGTGATCGGTTCCGACCAGCCGGTGGTGCGCGAGGAAATCGAGACGTCGGCCGTCGTCACGCGCGTGTCGGAGAGCTTCGTGCGCTTCGGCCACTTCGAGCACTTCTTCTCGAACGATCGCCCCGACCTGCTGCGCCAGCTCGCCGATCACGTGATCGACCGCTTCTATCCGGATTGCCGCCACGCCGACGATCCGTACCTCGCGCTGCTCGAAGCCGCGACGCTGCGCACGGCGGATCTCGTCGCGCAGTGGCAGGCCGTCGGCTTCTGCCACGGCGTGATGAACACCGACAACATGTCGATCCTCGGCGTGACGATCGACTACGGCCCGTTCGGTTTCGTCGATGCGTTCGATGCGAACCACATCTGCAACCACTCGGATACGAACGGCCGTTATGCGTACCGGATGCAGCCGCGCATCGCGCACTGGAACTGCTACTGCCTCGCGCAGGCGTTGCTGCCGCTGATCGGGCTGCAGCACGGCATCGCCGACGACGATGCGCGCGCCGAGCGCGCGGTGGACGACGCGCAGGCCGTGCTCGCGAAATTCCCGGAACGTTTCGGCCCCGCGCTCGAGCGCGCGATGCGCGCAAAGCTCGGCCTCGAGCTCGAGCGCGAGAACGATGCCGACCTCGCGAACAAGCTGCTCGAGACGATGCATGCGAGCCACGCGGATTTCACGCTGACGTTCCGCCGGCTCGCACAGGTCTCGAAGCACGACGCGAGCCGCGACGCCCCCGTGCGCGACCTGTTCATCGACCGCGACGCGTTCGATGCGTGGGCGAACCTCTACCGCACACGGCTGTCCGAGGAAACGCGCGACGACGCGACACGCGCGGCCGCGATGAATCGCGCGAACCCGAAATACGTGTTGCGCAACCATCTGGCCGAAGTCGCGATCCGGCGCGCGAAGGAAAAGGATTTTTCGGAGGTCGAGCGGCTCGCGCAGATCCTGCGCCGGCCGTTCGACGAACAACCGGAGCATGAAGCGTACGCGGCGTTGCCGCCCGACTGGGCCGGGTCGCTCGAAGTGAGCTGCTCGTCCTGAGGCCCGCAACCCACGCGTATCGACCGACCGATCAGGAGAACCCCATGTCCCACGATTCCGACGACAAGACCTTCCCGTACCAGAAGGACGACGCCGAGCTGCGCCGGCGGCTCACGCCGATGCAGTACGAAGTCACGCAGCACGCGGCAACCGAGCGCGCGTTCACCGGCGAATACACCGACACCGAAGACGCCGGCATCTACAAATGCGTCGTCTGCAGCACGCCATTATTCGAATCCGGCTCCAAGTTCCACTCCGGCTGCGGCTGGCCCAGCTACTTCAAGCCGCTCAACGGCGAGGTGATCGACGAGAAGGTCGACTACTCGCACGGGATGGTGCGCGTCGAGGTCCGCTGCAACCACTGCGGCGCGCATCTCGGCCACGTCTTCGAGGACGGCCCGCGCGACAAGACCGGTTTGCGCTACTGCATCAATTCGGCTGCGTTAAACTTCGAGTCCCGACCCGAAAACGAATGAGCGGCGCCGGGCGGATCGGCGGGGTACGCCGCGCCGCCGCCCCGATCCGCTCCGGCGGTGCCTGGCGGGTCCCTACAACGGTGAAAGGCCGCGCAAGCGGCCTTTCACGCAGCTGCGAGCGCCATGAAATTCCTGTTCGATCTGTTTCCGATCATCCTGTTTTTTGCCGCCTTCAAGGTCTGGGGCATCTTTACCGCCACCGCCGTCGCGATCGTCGCGACGCTGGCCCAGGTCGCGTGGGTCGCCTTCCGGCACCGGAAGGTCGACACGATGCTGTGGGTCAGCCTGGGCGTGATCGTCGTTTTCGGTGGTGCCACCCTCGTCCTGCATGACGAGAAATTCATTCAATGGAAACCGACTGTGCTGTACTGGCTGTTTGCGATCGGGCTGCTCGCCGCGCGCTATGCGTTCGGCAACAACCTGATCGAGAAGATGATGGGCAAGCAGCTCACGCTGCCGCACCCCGTGTGGGACAAGCTGAACGTCGCGTGGGCGCTGTTCTTCGCGGTGCTCGGCGTCGCGAACCTGTACGTGGTGCACAACTTCACCGAGTCGCAATGGGTGAACTTCAAGCTGTTCGGCACGACGGGCGCGATGGTCGTATTCATCATCCTGCAGAGCCTGTGGCTCACGAAATACCTGAAGGACGAGTGACATGACGGACGCCTTTCTCCACGCGTCGCCCGACGAACGCATCGCGCTGATCGAAGCGCGCCTCACCGCGGCGCTCGCCCCGCTGTCGCTCACCGTGCGCGACGACAGCGCGCAGCACGCGGGCCACGCTGGCGCGTCCGCCGGCGGCCACTTCACGGTCACGATCGTGTCGGCCGCGTTCGCGGGCAAGCCGCGCGTCGCGCGGCACCGGCTGGTGTATGATGCGCTCGCTGATGCGATGCAGCGCGGCATTCACGCGCTCGCGATCGTGGCTTACACGCCCGAAGAATTCAACGAATCTTCAATCTAGTCTCATTAGGAATTCCCGATGATCCTGAAATCCCCCCGCCTGTGGGTCGCGGCGGCTGCTTTCGCAGCGGCACCGGCATTTGCCCAGAACATCGCCGTCGTCAACGGCACGCCGATTCCGAAGTCGCGCGCGGACGCGATGGTCGCCCAGCTCGTGCAGCAAGGCCAGACCGACAACGCGCAGCTGCAGCAGGCCGTGCGCCAGGAACTCGTGAACCGCGAAATCCTGATGCAGGAAGCAATCCGTGAAGGCATCCCGAACCGTCCGGACGTGAAGGCGCAGGTCGCCGTCGCGCAGCAGACCGTCGTGCTGCGTTCGATGATCGAGAGTTTCCTGAAGAAGAACCAGCCGACCGACGCCGAAGTGAAGGCGCGCTACGACGACCTCGTCAAGGGCGCCGGCGGCAACCGCGAATACCACCTGCACCACATCCTCGTCAGCGACGAGCAGCAGGCGAAGGACCTGATCGCGAAGATCAAGGCCGGCGCGAAGTTCGAGGATCTCGCGAAGCAGTTCTCGAAGGACCCGGGCTCGGGCAAGAACGGCGGCGATCTCGACTGGTCCGACCCGAAGGCGTACGTGCCGGAATTCGCGGCGGCCGCGCAGAAGCTGCAGAAAGGCCAGATGACCGACACGCCGGTGAGGACGCAGTTCGGCTGGCACATCATCCGCGTCGACGACATCCGCGACATCGCGCCGCCGCCGCTCGAGCAGGTGAAGGCGCAGATCGCGCAGCAGCTCGTGCAGCAGAAGCTGCAGGCGTTCGAGGAAGGTCTGCGCCAGCAGGCAAAGATCCAGTAACGCAGGCGCTCGCCGCTCGTGCATCGAAAAGCCGCTCCCTGGAGCGGCTTTTTTGTTGCCCGCAGGCTGGCCGCAAGCGCATCACGATGTGCGGCGTTCCCACCAAAGAAAAGGCCGCTCCGAAGAGCGGCCTTTGCCGTATGCCTGATCGGCTCGCGCCGCAGACTTACGCGGGATGGAACACGTCGTGATAACGAACGTTGCCTGACGGCCGCGGCGCCGAGTCGTCGAGCGACAGCGCAAGGAAATACTCGGGCGGTACGCCCGGGAACACGATGTCGCCGGACGGCGCAAAGCCGAAACGCGTGTAGTACGCGGGCTCCCCGAGCAGGACGCAGCCGCGCGCACCGAGGCGGCGCAACGCGTCGAGCCCCGCGCGCACCAGCCCCGTGCCGATGCTCTGCCGCTGGCAGTCGGGCAGCACCGCGAGCGGCGCGAGCCCGTACCAGCCCTGGCTGCCGGGCGCCTCGCCGCCGATCGACACCGGCGAGAACGCGACGTGCCCGATCAGCCGGCCGTCGCGTTCCGCGACGAGCGAGACGCTCAACGCACCGTCCGCGCGCAACGTGTCGACGATCCGCCGTTCGAACTGCCCGCCTTCCGGCTCGCCCGCGAACGCGGCGACGATCACGCGGCCGATCGCGTCGGCCTCGATCGCGCGCTCGTCGCGCAGCGTGACGACCTCGACCGGCGCGTTCGGATCGAACATCATCCCGATCAGCCGATCCAGCGGCGCGCGTTGCGGAACACGCGCATCCACGGGCTCGCTTCACCCCAGCTTTCCGGGTGCCAGCTCATCGTGACCGTACGATGCACGCGCTCCATGTGCGGCATCAGCACCGAGAAGCGGCCGTCGGCCGTCGTGACCGACGTGATGCCGGCCGGCGAGCCGTTCGGGTTGAACGGATAACGCTCGGTTGCTTCGCCGCGGTGGTCGACGAAGCGCATCGCGACCGCGACGCGATCGATATCGCCCTGTTGCGAGAAGTCCGCATAACCTTCGCCGTGCGCGACCGCGACCGGAATCCGCGAGCCTTCCATCCCCGCGAAGAAGATCGACGGCGATTTCTCGACTTCGACGAACGAGAAACGCGCCTCGAACTGCTCGGACTTGTTGCGCGTGAACTTCGGCCAGGCTTCCGCACCCGGGATCATCGACGAGATGCTCGACAGCATCTGGCAGCCGTTGCAGATGCCGAGCGCGAACGTGTCGGGACGCGCGAAGAACGCCGAGAACATGTCGGCGAGATTCGCGTTGAAGCGGATCGTCTTCGCCCAGCCTTCGCCCGCGCCCAGCACGTCGCCGTACGAGAAGCCGCCGCAAGCGACCGCACCCGCGAAATCGGCGAGATTCGCGCGGCCGGCCAGCAGGTCGCTCATGTGCACGTCGTGTGCATCGAAGCCCGCGCGGTCGAACGCGTAGGCCGTTTCGAGATGCGAGTTCACGCCCTGCTCACGCAGGATCGCGACACGCGGCCGTGCGCCCGTCGCGATGAACGGCGCCGCGATGTCGTCGGCCGGATCGAAGCTCAGCACCGGCGAGATGCCCGGGTCGGCCACGTCCAGCAGCGCGTCGTATTCGGCATCCGCGCATGCGGGGTTGTCGCGCAGGCGCGCGATGCGCCAGCTCACTTCGCTCCACGCGCGATGGAGTTCGGCGCGCGGTGCGTCGAAAATCTTCTTCGCGTCGCGGTACACCTCGATCACGTCGCGATCGTTGACCGAGCCGATCACGTGCGAGCATGCCGACAGGCCGAACTCGCGCAGCGCGCCCAGCACTGCGTCACGGTCGGTCGCGCGCACCTGCACGACGGCGCCCAGTTCCTCGGAGAACAGCGCGCGCAGCGTGCGATCCTCGCGGCGGCCGCTCGTCTGCTTCGCCCAGTCCTTCGCGTCGCCGTAGTCGGATTCGTGATTCGGGTCGAGCGTCAGCATGTCGACGTTCAGCGACACGCCCGCGTGGCCCGCGAACGCCATTTCGCACACCGTCGCCCACAGGCCGCCATCCGAGCGGTCGTGGTACGCGAGCAGCTTGTCTTGCGCATTGAGCGACTGGATCGCGTTGAAGAAACGCTTCAGGTCTTCCGCATCGTCGACGTCCGGCGTCGTGTCGCCGACCTGCTGCGTGACCTGCGCGAAGATGCTGCCGCCCATCCGGTTCTTGCCGCGGCCGAGATCGATCGCGATCAGCACGCTGTCGCCCGCGTCGGCGATGCGGCGCAACTGCGGCGTCAGGTGACGGCGCACGTCCTCGACCGGCGCGAACGCGGAGATGATCAGCGACACCGGCGACACCACTTCTTTCGCGACGCCCTGCTCGTCCCACTTCGTCTTCATCGACAGCGAGTCCTTGCCGACCGGGATGCCGATCCCGAGTGCCGGGCACAGCTCCATGCCGATCGCCTTGACCGTGTCGAACAGCGCGGCGTCCTCGCCGGCCGTGCCGCACGCGGCCATCCAGTTCGCCGACAGCTTCAGCTTGTCGAGCGACGCGATCGGCGCGCTCGCGATGTTCGTGATCGCCTCGCCGACCGCCATGCGGCCCGATGCGGGCGCATCGATCACCGCGAGCGGCGTGCGCTCGGCCATCGTCATCGCCTCGCCCTTGAAACCCGCGTAGTCGAGCGCGGTGACCGCGCAGTCGGCCACCGGCACCTGCCACGGGCCGACCATCTGGTCGCGCACCGACGTGCCGCCGACCGAACGGTCGCCGATCGTGATCAGGAACGACTTGCTGCCGACCGTCGGGTGCTTCAGCACGTCGATCGCGACTTCCGACAGCGCGATGCCCGTCACGTCGACCGGCGCGCGCTCGGTCGTCACGCGCGTGACGTCGCGATGCATGCGCGGCGGCTTGCCGAGCAGCACTTCCATCGGCATGTCGACCGGGTATTCGTCGGCGCCCGTCGCTTCGTCGTCGACGAGCTTCAGCTGGCGTTCGTCGGTCGCGACACCGACCACCGCGAACGGGCAGCGCTCACGCGCGCAGATCGCCTCGAAACGCGGCAGGTCGGCCGGCGCGATCGCCAGCACGTAGCGTTCCTGTGCTTCGTTCGACCAGATTTCGCGCGGCGACAGGCCCGATTCCTCGAGCGCGACCTTGCGCAGTTCGAAGCGCGCGCCCTTGCCCGCGCCGTCGACGATCTCGGGGAACGCATTCGACAGGCCGCCCGCGCCGACGTCGTGGATGCTCAGGATCGGGTTTTCCGCGCCGAGCTGCCAGCAGCCGTTGATCACTTCCTGCGCGCGCCGCTCGATTTCCGGGTTGCCGCGCTGCACCGAGTCGAAGTCGAGTTCGGCCGTGTTCGCGCCGGTCGCCATCGAGCTCGCGGCGCCGCCGCCCATGCCGATCCGCATGCCGGGGCCGCCGATCTGGATCAGCAGCGAGCCGGCCGGCACGTCGTGCTTGTGCGTATGCTGATCCGCGATGTTGCCGAGGCCGCCCGCGATCATGATCGGCTTGTGATAACCATGCACCTTCCCGCCGACGTTCTGCTCGTACACGCGGAAGTAGCCGCCGAGGTTCGGGCGGCCGAATTCGTTGTTGAACGCGGCGCCGCCGAGCGGGCCGTCGATCATGATCTGCAGCGGCGACGCGATGCGGTCCGGACGGCCGTACGGGCCGTACGCGTCGTTGGGGTTGCGCTCGCCGACCGGCTGCGCGGCGTCGCGCGCGTTTTCCCACGGCTGGCGGGCGTCCGGCAGGTCGAGGTTCGACACGGTGAAGCCCGTCAGGCCGGCCTTCGGACGCGCGCCGCGGCCCGTCGCGCCTTCGTCGCGGATCTCGCCGCCCGCGCCGGTCGCCGCACCCGGGAACGGCGAGATCGCCGTCGGGTGGTTGTGCGTCTCGACCTTCATCAGCGTGTGCGTGAGCTCGGTGTGGCGGCCATAGCGCTCGCCCGGCTCGCCCGGCTCGCCGGCCGCGCCTGCGTTGCGCGGGAACCAGCGTTCGGCTTCGGCGCCGACCATGATCGACGAGTTGTCCGAATAGGCGACGATGGTGCCCTGCGGGCTCAGCTTCTCGGTGTTGCGGATCATCGCGAACAGCGACATGTCCTGCGCTTCACCGTCGATCGTCCACTGCGCGTTGAAGATCTTGTGGCGGCAGTGTTCGCTGTTCGCCTGCGCGAACATCATCAGTTCCACGTCGGTCGGGTTGCGTTCGAGCTTGCGGAACGCGTCGACCAGGTAGTCGATCTCGTCGTCGGCGAGCGCGAGGCCCAGCTCGACGTTCGCGCGCTCGAGTGCGCCGCGGCCGATACCCAGCACGTCGACGGTCGACAGCGGCTTGGCCGGCAGTTCGTCGAACAGGTGCTGCGCGTCGTCGCGCGCCGCGACCACGCTTTCGGTCATCCGGTCATGCAGCGCGGCCGCGACGGCCGCGCGTGCGTCGTCCGACAGCGCCTTCTTGCCGCCGAGCAGGCCCGACTTCAGCGTGACCGTGAATTCGACGCCGCGCTCGATGCGGCGCACGTGCGTGAGGCCGCAGTGCCGGGCGATGTCGGTCGCCTTGCTCGCCCACGGCGAAACCGTGCCGAAACGCGGCAGCACGACGAAGGTCTCGGTCGTGCCCTTCTCGGCCGCCGCCTCGAACGGCGCGCCGTAGTGCATCAGCGCGTCGATGCGCGCGCTGTCGTCGGCCGACAGCGGCTCGGCCGCATTGACGAAGTGCAGGAACTGTCCGCGCACCGCGACGATGTTGGCGTCGATTTGCCTGAGCGTGTCGAGCAGACGGGTTTGACGGAAATCGGAGAGGGCCGAAGCGCCGGGAAAACACGAGAAGTGAGCCATGGGCTGGACTGACGTCGATGAGTCGCGCGAGGTGGCGACGTGGGGCGAAAGGAAGGCCGTAATTATACCCGGAAGTCGGTCGCCCAAGACCGGCCGATCGGCAACCCGCATGCACCGCATCGGTGCCGCGATGTCCACCGCGCACGGCCTGCCCGCCGGGCCGCCCCGCGCGGGCGCGGCAGCCGGCGGCCGCGGCCCGCCGGCACGGCCCGTTCCACCCCGGCGCC